>CAYVOE010000543.1:0-3421 GCA_964452795.1 uncultured Nitrospiraceae bacterium | reverse complement strand
ACGACACCATACTTATACGGGGCCGGATTTCCGGGGAGGCCGCGGCGTCGGACCTGCGCATTCAGAACGGGCGCGTGGTTTCCATGGAGCCGGCGTCGGAGGCGCCGGCGGACATGGGGTCGGCGGATTCCATCGTGACGACGCCCCTCTTCGACATCCAGGTAAACGGCGCCTTCGGATTCGATCTCCAGGAAGGGGCGGCCTCTCCGGAGGGGGTGCGGGCGATCACGGACGCGCTGGCGCGGTGGGGCGTGGGCTATTGGGTCCCGACCCTGATGACGGCCTCTCTCGAGGAGATGGCCCAGGGCTGCCGCGCGGTGGCGCAGGCGCTCCGCGAAGACGCGGAAGTACGCCGGGCGGTCCCGGGCATCCACCTGGAAGGTCCCTTCCTGTCGCCCCACGACGGGCCCCGCGGCGCCCATTCCCGCGCCCACATACGTCCGCCCCGGCTCGACGACTTCGAGCGGTTGGTCGAGGCGGCGGACGGGCAGGTCCTGTACGTCACCGTGGCGCCCGAAGTCGAAGGCGCCCTCGACTTTATTGAAGCGGTCGCCAACAAGGGCATCGTCGTCTCCATCGGTCACCATCAGGCCGACGCCGAGACCGTGGCGGCCGCCGTGGACGCCGGCGCCCGGATGTGCACCCACTTGGGCAACGGGCTCGCCTCGATGATCCATCGCCATCACAACCCGATCTGGCCGCAATTGGCGGAGGACCGCCTGGCCTGCTCGCTCATCGCCGATCTCGAACACCTGCCCGCGCCCATGCTCAAGTGCCTGGTGCGGGCCAAAGGCGCCGACAAGGTGGTGCTGACTTCCGACGCGGTGCACATCACGGGCCGGCCGCCGGGGAAATACACCCTGGCGGGGCAGGCCGTCGAGCTCACGGGCGAACGGATCCAGCTCAGCGGAACGGACCTCCTGGCCGGGAGCGCCCTGCTCCTGGTCCAGGGAATCGTCAACGCGGTAGAAGCGGGCGCGATGACGCTGTCCGAGGCCTGCGCCGGCGCCACGACGATTCCCGGCACGCTTTTCGGATGCGAAGGCCCCTTGACCCCGCTGCGACCCGGGGCCGCGGCGAACCTCGTGGTCTTCGCCATCGACCCAATCGAAGGACGCGGCCGCGCCCGGATCGAAGGCGTGTTCATCGACGGCGAACGCAGGGCGTGAGCGCGGCCGACGCCGCCCGTCGAGCGTGATTCCGCGCCCGCCGGCATGCCATCATGGGATGGGGAACCTGGGGAGTCAGGAGGAGAATCGGCCCATGCGCGTAGCCCTGTTGTCGGACATACACGGGAACCTCGTGGCCCTCGACGCCGTGCTCGAACGGCTGGAGTCCGAACGCATCGACCTGTACGTTTGCCTGGGCGACGTCGCTTCCTTCGGACCGCAGCCCCGGGAGGTGCTCGATCGCCTCCGGCTCCTCGGCGCGGAAAACGTCCTGGGCAACACCGACGCGTGGCTCCTGGACCCGAAACCCCACGCGATTCGCGACGCCGACACGCCCCGGGTCAACCACATCGAGCTATGGTGCGCCGAGCGCCTGACCGAGGAAGACCGGGAGTACCTGCGCACGTTCCGCCCCCTTGTCGCCCTCGAGTTGGATGACGACGCGCTCCTGTTGTGCTACCACGGATCTCCCCGGTCCAACCGCGACACGCTGCGCCCCACCACGCCCGACGAGGAAATCGAGGCCATGATGGCCGGTCACCGGGCCGACGTGCTCGCGGGCGGGCACACCCACAACCAGATGCTCCGTCGATACCGGGAAATCATGATCGTGAACCCCGGCAGCGTCGGCCAGGCCGCCGAGCGGGCGCGGGACACGGGACAGGTCCATTGGCGACCCTACGCGGAATACGCCATCCTGGACTGCAGCGACGGGTGCATGGGCGTGGAGCTGGGGCGGGTGCCCTTCGACGCGGACGCCGTCATCGAAGCGGCCCGCGACGGCGGCATGCCCCACGTGGATTGGTGGGCCGGCTTCTGGCGGCACGGATAGGTCCGAAACGGACGGGCCCATTCCCCTTCCGGCGGGACCCGGCGCCTATTCGGCCATCCGGGTGGCCAGTTCCTCCCACTCTTCATACAGCGAGGCGAGGTCGGCCTTGAGCTCATCATACTCCCGCTTGAGATCGGCCGCCCGCTGGTAATCCGCCGGGTCGAGGCGCGCAAACTCGCCCTCCATGTCGCTCAGCAGTTGCTCGACGGAAGCGATGTTGTCTTCCAGCTCCTCGAGTTGGCGACGGCGCTTGCGCGAGCTCTTTTCCCTCTCCTTGTCCTTGGCGCGTTGCTGCTCGCGATGGCGCCGAATCTGCAGCACGTCCTCGGCCCGTCGCTCCTCCGGCTCGGGTTTCGCCTCCTCGCCCTGCTTCCACCGATAATGAGAGTAATTGCCGAGATGAACCGTGGCGCGCCCGTTTTCGATGACGATGAGCTTGTCCACGAGGCCGTCGATGAGTTCGCGGTCGTGCGACACCATCACCAACGTGCCGGGGAACTCGGACAGGGCGCCTTCCAGAACCTCCTGGGATGCGATGTCGAGATGGTTGGTCGGCTCGTCGAGGAGGAGCAGGTTGGCCTCGCTGAGGATAAGCTTGGCGATGGCGACGCGGCTGAGTTCCCCGCCGCTCAGGGCCGAGATGGGCTTGAAGATGTCCTGACCCGTGAACAGGAAGCTTCCCATGAAGCGCCGCACCTGTTCCGGGAGCCACTCGGGCTTTATGGCATGGACCTCTTTGAGGATGTCGTTGGCGGGGTTCATGCTCTCGTGATGCTGGTCGTAGAAGCCCAGGCGCACCTTGTTCCCCAAGGTCACCGTGCCCGACCCGCCTTCCAGCCGGCCCGCCAACTGGCGAAGCAGGGTCGTCTTGCCGGAGCCGTTGGGCCCGATGATGCCGACCCGTTCGCCCCGCTCGACCTGGAACGACACCTGATCGTAGAGCTTCAGATCGCCGTAGGCCATCGACAGCCCCTTCGCCTCGAGCACCACCTGGCCGCTCCGCACCACCTCGCCGAGGCGGAAGGAAGCCGTGGCGAGCTCCGTCGACGGGGCCTCCACCGTCTCCATCTTCTCGAGCCGCTTGATCCGGCTCTGGACCTGGCGCGCCTTGGACGGCTTGTATCGGAACCGGTTGATCCAGCTTTCTTCGCGCTGGATCTGCTCCTGCTGGCGTTCGTACGCCTTCAGTTGCAGCTCGAGGTTCCGGCGTTTCTGCTCGAGGTAGCGGTCGTAGCTGACGGGGTACGACGTAAGGACGCCCCGTTCGACCTCGAGGATCCGATCCGCCACCGAACTCAGCATGCGGCGGTCGTGCGAGATGATGACGAAGGCCCGGGTCCAGCTCTTGAGGAAGCTCTCGAGCCACTCCCGGGCTTCCATGTCGAGGCGACCAACCTGCTGCTCGAACAGACCACGGCGC
>CAYVOE010000542.1:0-3440 GCA_964452795.1 uncultured Nitrospiraceae bacterium | reverse complement strand
ATTCCGCCGATGGATCGTGATTCCCAACCGATAACTCGTTATTCTCGTTTCCCGGGCAGACGGCACTTTGCGGAATGCGGTCAGCGTAAACCCTGGAGTACGAAAGGAACCGGAACATAAGGATTTCAGGCAACACCAACGGATTGAAGGCTTCGCCCCTGCGCCGGCTCGAGCGCCTGGCGAACCGGCGCACGCGGCCGGAGCGAATCGTAAGCGTGGAACTGGCCCGGGCCCTCACGGAGATCTCCTCGGAGATTCAACGGCAGGTGGGGGTGCTCATCGACCGCGGCGGACATATCCGCAGCGTGGTGGTGGGCGACGCGCGGTCGGTTTTCCTCCCCGATCTCACCCACTACCGGCGCGGTCGGGACCGCCTGCTGGGCCTGCGGCTGGTCCACACCCACCTGAACCGGGAACCCCTGAACGACGACGACCTCACGGACCTGGCGCTGCTGCGCCTGGACCTCGTGGCGGCGGTGGAAGTGTTGGAAGACGGCCAGCCCGGCCGGGTCCACGCCGCCCACCTGCTGCCGCAGAACGAAGGCGAGCGGCCCTGGGAAATTCACAAGTCCCTCTGGATACACGACCTGCCCGACGATTATCTCGAGATGATGGAGGCCCTGGAGGACGAGTTCCGCCGACTGCGGGGACCGCGCCGCGCGGGCGACAACCGTGATCGGGCGATCCTGGTGCACGTGTCGGGCCGTCCGACGGTCGAGGCGGAGGAGTCGCTGGCGGAGCTCCGGGAACTGTGCCGCAGCGCGGGGATCGTGTGCGCCCACGACGTGGTCCAGCGCCGCGACATCGACCCGCGCTACGTCATGGGCCAGGGCAAGCTGAAGCAGACCATCATCAAGGCGATGCAGGTGGGAGCCGAGGTCCTGGTATTCGATCTCAACCTCACGCCGGCCCAGGTGTCGTCCCTCGCCAACTACACCGACTTGAAGGTCCTGGACCGGACCCAGGTGATCCTCGACATCTTCGCTCAGCACGCCCAGACCCGGGAAGGCAAGCTCCAGGTCGAGCTGGCCCAACTCCGCTACCTGCAGCCGCGGTTGAGCGACAAGCACAGCGCCATGTCGCGGCTCACGGGCGGAATCGGAGGCCGGGGCCCGGGCGAAACCAAGCTCGAGGTGGATCGGCGCCGGGTGAAAGACCGGATCGCTCAACTCGAGCGCGAGGTGACCAAGCTGGGCGACCGGCGCAAGCTGCGGCGCAAACGGCGGACGGAACGGGGCTTGCCCGTCGTGTCCATCGTCGGCTATACCAATGCCGGCAAGTCGACGCTGCTCAATCACCTCACGGAAAGCGAGGTGGTGGCCCAGAACGCCTTGTTCGCCACGCTCAACCCGGTGTCGCGGCGGCTGCGCTTTCCCGAGGAACGGGAGATCATCGTCACCGACACGGTGGGGTTCATCCGCAACCTGCCCAAGGAGCTGATGGCGGCGTTCCGAACCACGCTCGAAGAGCTGGACGAGGCGGATCTGCTCCTGCACGTGATCGACGCGTCGAGCAAGGACGTGGATACGCAGTACGAGGTCGTGTGCCGGCTGCTTTCGGAGCTCGACCTGGCCGACAAGCCGACCCTCGTGGCGATCAACAAGATCGATGCCTGCGAGCCCGAGGTGGTTGAAGGGCTGGCGGCGCGCTACAATGCGGTGCCGGTGTGCGCCCTGGATCGGACCACTTTCGGTCCGCTCATGGACGCCCTGGAATCGGCGTTGTGGCAGGAGAGCGGGGCCTGGGTCCCGGAAGAAGAAAAGGGTGTGCTGACGTGAGAGGGGTCCTCGGGGGTGTCCTGGCGGGACTGGCGGTGACGGGTGTGCTGTCCTGCGGCAGCGCGACCTATCCGCTGGAGGTGGCGAGAGGCAAAGTCCAGGAGTTCCACCAGGAACTCGAGCTTCTGCAGGCAAGCCAGGCGGCGGGCGACGCCGAAGGGATGCGGGCGCACCAGGAGCAGGCCGTCGAGGCGCTGAACGAGGCCCGACAACTGATGGAGCGGGCCCGCGCGGAGCGGTCCGAACGCCCGGACGATCTCCTGATGTACAGCGAGGTCCTGACCCGCATGGGCGACACCGATCTGGCGGCGGAGGTGCTGAACCGGGCCGTACAGCTCGCGCCGGAGCTCCCGCGCCTGTGGGCCGCTCTGGGACAGGCCCTGGCGACCCTGGGACCGACCCACGCCACGGAAGCCGTGAACGCGCTGCGTCGGGCCATCGAACTCGAGCCGGAGCCGGCGATCCAGGCGGAGGCGTACTCCCTCATGGGGTCCGTCTACGCCCGGGAACACCTCTTCGAGGAGGCCCGGAAGTGTCGGGAAAAGGCCATGGAGATTGCCCCGGACCTGGTGCCGAACCGCGTGGGACTGGCCGTGCTGGACATTCGGGAGGGTCGCCTGGCGCCGGCCGCGGAAACCCTCGACGAGGTGATGGCGCAGGATCCGGGGGCGATCGATGCCTTCAACGACGCCGTCGCCGAAGCCGTCATCGCTTTTGAAGAGAGCCGGAACGGCATCCCCGACGAGGCGGCGTCTCACCTGGCCTATGCCAAGCTTCTGGTGCGGGCCAACCGGTTTCCCGACGCCGTGCCGCCGCTGGAACGGTCGCTGAAGCTCGACCCCAACAACTATGTGGCCTGGAACCTCATGGGGAGCCTCCGGCAGGGTCTGGACGACACCGACGGGGCGCGACAGGCCTTCGAACGTTCCCTGGCGTTGAACCCGGACCAGCCGAAGACGAAGGAGGCCATAGAGGCCCTGGCCGATGCGGCCCGCAAGGCGCCCCCTCCCCTCCTGGCGGCCCCGCGCGATACCCCTCCGGCCCCCGCCATGCCGACGCCTACGCCCGCGCCCGCGCCGCCCCCGACCGACGATCCCGTGGCGCAGGAGCCCATGTTCTAGGCGACCCCCGACGGCAACGGCGCTGCGTTACCTTTCATTGCGACTCCCCATGCGGCACGAGGACTCGGAACGGCATGCGTAAGCGAGGCGTGCGAGGATTTCCCGAAAGAAGATACGTACGCCGCGCTCCGCCCCGACCGACGACCCGCCGGTCCCGCGATAACCGTAAGTCTGCGGAAATTCCCCGAAGGGGATACATAGGTTAGCCCAGGGTCAGCGAGCGTAAGCGAGCGCCACCCTGGGATCAGGATCACACCCCCGTCTCTTCCCCGAAGGGGATACATACGCAGGAATTCAGGTCAGCCATTGGACGGGCCCGTTCCGCCACCGGCGTCCGCCTCACCGATCGTAGGACTGGGAGGCCTGCGCTGGACGGGGCGGTGAGCCTGCCCCTCCCCGTCATTGCGAGGAGCAGGCTCCTGTGGGAGTACAGACGAACGGAGCAACAGCCGTTGGTTGCACCCATGCCTTCGATGAGCGCCCAGGCATAAGCGACGCGGCAATCTCACATGAGCCGGTGATCCTTGTCCGCGAAGTCAGA
>CAYVOE010000541.1:0-3443 GCA_964452795.1 uncultured Nitrospiraceae bacterium | reverse complement strand
GGTCGGATAGAGCATGGGCGTAAGCCCCCAGCGCCACGACCGGGTGCCGTCGGGGTTGTAGAACCGCGACTCCTTGTTCGTGAGCAGTTCGTCCAGGTCGCCCCGGTCGTGGTAGTACTCGCACTCCGTATAGAAGATCTCGCCGAGCACCCCCTCGCGATAGAGGTTGCGCGTGTGAATGGCGTCCTGACGGAAATAGCTGCTTTCCGCCATCATGTAGCGAAGGCCGGTTTTCTCTTTGATTTCCCGGAGCTCTTCCGCCTCTTCCAGCGTCACGCAGGCCGGGCACGCCGACACCACGTGCCAGCCCCGCTCCATGCACATCCGGGCATGCTTCACGTGATCCAGGGGCCCGCTGAACACCGCCACCGCGTCGATGTCTTCGGCCTCCTTGACCATCTGCTCCAGCGAATCGTAGGCCGTGTCGCAGCGATAGGCCTCCTGCAGTCGTTTCCGCCGGTCCGGCCGAAGGTCGGTGACCCCCGTCACCACGCAGTTCGGATGCTCGTGCCAGTGGAAGGTGGCGCCGAAGCCGCCGCCCACCACGCCCATGCGGATCGTCTTGCCCGTTTCCTGGGGCCAGGCCCGGCCCGCCGCCGCCAGCAGGGCCGCCGTGGTCAGGGCCTTGCCCGAACCCGTCAGGAATCCCCGGCGGCTCATCGAGCCCCCCGGATTCACATTGAATTGGCCGTTCTCAATCATGGTACCTGTGTTCCTCCGGTGTTCGCGTCGGGCAGAGGCTCGGCTTCGGCCGGCACGTCGGAAGTGTCCGCCGGGGCCGACCCTTCCGGCTCGACGAGCCGAAAAAGGTGTTCCTCAAACGCTTCGATTCCAGTGAATGGCTGGTAGTCTTTTCCGATCCGGTTGATCTTGGTCATTACGACGTTGAGCTCGGGCAAGACCACGCAGAACTGACCGCCGTTCCCGCTCATGTACCAGTAGAGGCGGCCGTCCTCCGTTTTCCCGGCGCGCCAGGCGAGGCCGTAGTTCACTTCCTTTTCCCGATTGGCGACGGTGATGGGCGTCATGCTCTTGGCCACGTATTCCGGCGCCAGAATCTCGTCGCCTTTCCAATATCCCCGGTTCAGGTGGAGCCAGCCCACCCGCGCCAGGTCTTGCGCGGTCCACCGGGAGAAGGCGAAGCCCGCGACCACCCGCACCGTGCTCCCGTCGGGAAGGGTGACGGTGCGGTCCCCGTCGGAGCCCCATTCCATGTCGGCGCCGATGGGGTCGAGCACGCGATCCCGCAGGACCGTCTCGAGGTCTTCTCCAAAAATGTAGGTCAGGGCCCGGGCCAGTTCCGCTGTGTGGTCGTTATGATAACGATGGGCTAACCCCGGCTCCATGTCGCCGCGTGCGTCGTACCGCTCCGTCCATCGCTTCGCTTCGATGCCCGAAGTGGCCGTCACCAGGTGCCAAAACGTGATTTCGTCCGTGTAAGGGCCCGCGTCGAAGCTCGGGTAGTAGTCTTTTACCCGGTCGTCGAGATCGGCGATCTTGCCTTCCTTCAACGCCAGGCCCAGGACCATGCTGGTGATGGATTTCGTGCAGGACTGGGTCTCGAAGCGCTCGTCCGCCGGGCCGCCGTACGTCCATTCCGCCACGAGGTACCCGTCGCGGATCAGGACGCCGTTAGCTCGGGCCTTCTCCATGAGCGCGCCCATGGCTTCCACCGCTTCGACGTTCAGGCCCAGCGCCTCGGGAGGCCGGCGCTCCCACGCATCTCCGGGAAAAGCCGTCTCATCGGCGCCCGCGAGGCCCGCGGTCCCGATAAACAGCCCCAGCACGACCGCGAGGCCGGCGCCCACACGCTTGCTTGCGGGAACGAGCATGAGTAAGGCCCTCCAGAATGCTCCGTTCGCACCCAAACCGATAGGGAGAGTCAACTGAGACGGCTCAGCCGCCCCGTTCCGTCCGGCGCCGCAGGCCCGCACCGTGTTTCGCGAGCCTGCGGCGCCCCGGAAGCTTCAAGATGCGGTCGCCTCTTGCCGAGACGACTGCGGAGGCGTCTGCTATTGCTCGGGCGATACGAGGACGCCGTCGACCAGGCGACCGCTGGTGAGCATCTCCTCCGTGATCATCTCCGGAGGCAGGGGCTCTCCCGCGGCGACGGCCCGTTCGGCCTCTTCCGCCAGCCGGCGGGCCTGTTCCTGCTGCTCGGGCGGGAGCTGATCGAAGGGTACGGTCTCGTAGGTGTAGGTGTCGTCTCCGCCACACCCGGCCAAGGCTGTCAGCACCAGTGCGGCCGCCCCGATGCGCATTATCAAGCGAGGGATTCGCATACTTCCCGTTTCCTGTCTGGTTGCGTGAAATGGTTGCCGTGCCGAACTCAGCCCTGGCCGCCCCACAGGCCGATGCTGGCCATGTAGCGGATGGGGAAGCTCACGCCGCCCGTCGAGAAGGGCACGCCGGCCAGCGAGAGGGGCGAAAGCTTGCCGCCGCTGGTGAAGAGCAGGGGCGCCTTCTCGTTCAACCGCACAAACTCCACGTGGCCGTCCATGTAGAGCACGTTGCTGCCGCCGGGGATGTGGTTGAACCGCATCTGGCCGTCCGTGGTGAGGCTGCCGCTGCCCGAGGTCAGCGAGTTGGCCACGGCGTCCCACATCACCCAGATGGTGCTCTGGGCCTGGGCCCCGGACGCCGGATTGTTGATGTCGGTGATCATGAACCGCTCGATGCCTTCCTTCAACCGGGGATAGGTCTTGCCCGGGCCAATGGGGGTGACGCCGTCGTCGTCCAGCCCGGCGGTGTTGAGGGTGAGGAAGCCCTTGGGGCTCAGCTCGCCCATGCGCTGGTCGCCGCAGCGGTAGCGTCCGATGGAGGTGCCGCAGCCGAGGTTCTCGCCGTTGGGCCCCCGGACCACGCCGGCGCCCGAGTCCAGGACGGTGCGGCCCTGGGGACAGAAGGAGGAATTCTGGTTGAACCGGGCGAACTGGACGTCCATCAACTGGCTCTGGGTGGGGGCCAGCCAGGGGTTGTAGAGGTAGGAGACGGGCCAGCCCGCCTTGGTCATGGCGCAGTCCATGCGCTGCTGGGGCGTGCCGGTGGGCGACGCCAGGATTTGATTGACCTGGTCGGGGATGTCGGCCCACAGCTGATAGGCGTTGCCCACGTTGTCGCCGCCGGCGTCCGAGGGGCAGCGCCCGATGGCCAGGTCGGTCCAGTACTCGGGATAGAGGGCCTCGGCGTGGATGCCCATGGGATAGAGGCCGATGAAGCGGGAGGTTACGTCCTGGCACTCGGGGAAGAGGCCTTTGTTCTCCCCGGCGAACATCTTCATGATGACGCCCCACTGCTTGAGATTGTTCTGGCAGCTCGCCCGGTGGGCCGCCTCTCGGGCCCGCGCCAGGGCGGGTAACAGGATGGCCGCGAGGATCCCGATGATGGCGATGACTACGAGGAGCTCGATGAGGGTGAATCCGCTTCGCCGTTTCATGTCCGCC
>CAYVOE010000540.1:0-3454 GCA_964452795.1 uncultured Nitrospiraceae bacterium | reverse complement strand
TTCCCCGCCCGACGGCACATCCAGGGCGATCACGTCTTTTGAGGGGTGGGCGCGCGGCGTGCGTACCCCCGACGGGGACGGCTCTGGGGAGGGTTACTCGCGCGGGGCGCCCTGGGAGCCGGCGAGGTGTTCGCCCAGCGCGGAGGCGATGGCTTCGCCGTGGACACCGTGATGGGAGGCGTTCCACAGGGCCTTGCGATCCTTCACCAGCAACAACTGGGGCGACTGGTGGCGGACGCCCAGGGCCTCCGCAATGGCGTTCGATACGGGCCGGGCCTCGATGACCTTCACCATGTAGAACGGCGGCAGGGTTTCTTCGCCGGATTTCGAGATGAAGGAGGTCACCCGCTGATGGGCGCCGCCGGAGATGGGGCAGGCCGTGCTGTGCTTGAAAATGAACACCGGCCCCTGTTCGGAGGCGGCCAGGCACGCGTTCAGGTCTTCAATCGAGTTGAGCGGAATCAATTCAGATCCTTTCTGTTCCGTACTGCGGGCCTTGCAACCGGGCGTTGAGCCCGGTAGGCCGAAAACGGACGAGGGAGGTCAAACAACGAAAAGCTCAATGGGAATATATCCCATACTCGGCAACCTGTAAAGGCGGGCACGCCGATTGAAGCATCCTTTCCGGCATGATATAGTGCGCTCCAAGTGTTACCTCGGGGTGGTAACGCCTTTCGGATTGAATACTTACGACACCGCCACGGTCCGCGGACCCGACACCGATTCCCGTACAGAGGCAGGCATGCGCAAGAAGGCCTTCATACAGACATACGGCTGTCAGATGAACGAGCACGACAGCCACCGCATGATCGAGATTCTCGACCGCGAGGGCTACGACATCACCCCGGCCCCGGAAGAGGCCTCGGTGGTGCTCATCAACACCTGTTCCGTCCGGCAGAACCCCGAGAACAAGGTCTACAGCTTCCTCGGCCGCCTCCGCCGGCTCAAGCAGAAGAATCCCGACGTCATCATCGGCGTGGGCGGCTGCGTGGCCCAGCAGGAAGGCGAAGCCATCCTTCAGCGGGAAAAGGCCGTGGACATGGTCTTCGGTCCCGACAACTTCTTTAAGCTGCCCGAGATGCTCGACCGCGTGCGCGAGGGCGAGCGGGTCCTCATGACCCGGTGGCTGCCGCGGCCGGCCGACCGCATCCAGGAATTCATCCCCGAGGAATGGGTCGAGCGGGGCCACGTCGAAGGGTGCCGGGCCTACATCGCCATCACCAAGGGCTGCGACAACTTCTGCACCTTCTGCATCGTGCCCTACACCCGGGGACGGGAAGTGAGCCGCGACCCCGAGGGCATCCTGCGCGAGGCCCGGTCGCTGGTGGCCCAGGGCGCCCGCGAGGTCTGGCTCCTCGGCCAGAACGTCAATTCGTACCGCGCCGGCGACTACGGGTTCTATCAGCTTCTCGACGCCGTCTCGCGGGTCGAAGGGTTGTACCGCGTTCGGTTCACCTCGCCCCATCCCAACGACTGGAACAACGACCTGTCGGACCTCATGGCGGCGCGGCCCACCGTCTGCAACCAGCTTCATCTGCCGTTCCAGGCGGGCTCCGACCGCATCCTCGAGGCCATGAACCGGCAGCACACCATCGAGGAATACCTCGAAAAGATCCGCTACATGAAGCGGATCAACCCCGGCATCGAGCTGAGCACGGACCTCATCGTGGGCTTTCCCGGCGAGACCGAGGCCGATTTCGAGGAAACCCTGCGGGTTCTCGAAGAAGTCCGGTTTTCCCAGGTTTTCGCGTTCAAATACTCGTCGCGCCCCGGAACCAAGGCCTCGAAAATGGACGACGACGTGCCCCGCGAGGTCAAAGAGGAGCGGCTGGCCCGGGTCATCGCGCGCCAGGAACGGATCACGGCCGAGCAAAGCCGGGCCTACGTCGGAACCGTCCAGGACGTGCTCATCGACGGCGCCCATCCCCGGCGGCGCCACGCCATGAACGGCCGCACCGACGGGTATCGCCCCGTCACCGTGGCGGGCGCGGACCTCGAGATCGGCGACCTCGTCACCGTGACCATCACCGGCGCTCAGGGCCACTGGCTCGAGGGGGAGGTCGTTTCGCCGGCGGCGGCGACCGCCTGACCCCGTTGACGGCATTGCATCTGCGGAGGAGACCATCCAGACATGCGCATCCATGTGGTGGCGAAACAGGACTATAGGGCCGAAGATCGGGATCATGTTCGCGTGGTGCCGGTGTTTGAAGACGAACGGAACCGGCTCGACGAGCTCGGCGCCCCGGCCGCGATCCTTCGGGGACCCATCGAAGAGAACGTGTTCCGCGGCAAGACGGAAGAGCACTACTACGTGCCGACGCCGGAAGGCGAGCAGCGGGGCGTATTGGCGTTGGGGCTCGGCAAGCGCGAGAAGTTCTCCGCGGAGGCGCTGCGCCGCAGCGCGGGCAAGGCGGTGGACGCCCTGTGCCGCCACCGGGCGAAGCACGTGGTCCTCGACGTGTCGCGCAACGAGGCCCTGTTTCCCGAGGCCTTCATCGAGGGGCTGGTCCTCGGTCAGTACCGGTTCGATCGGTTCAAGGGAAAGAAAAACGCCGACGACGATTCCGAGAATCGCGACATCGAGCAGGTGACGGTGCTGTTGCGCAGCGACGACAAGCTCGACCAGGCCCGGACCCGGTTCGAAGCCGCCGCGCTCCTGGCGCGCAACGCCAACTGGGCCCGCGACCTCTGCAACCTGCCGGGCAACCACCTGTCGCCGTCGGCCCTGGCCGACGCGGCCCGCAGCCTGGCGAAGGAAGTGGGCTGCGAATCCGAGATCATCGACGAGGCCCACCTGGAACGGCTCGGCATGAACGCCTTCCTCGGCGTGGCCAAGGGGAGCGAGCAACGGGCCAGCCTCATCATCCTTCGCTACACCCATCCCGAAGCCCGGCGTACCTTTGCCCTGGTGGGCAAGGGGATCACCTTCGACACGGGCGGGATCAGCATCAAGCCCGCGGGCCGCATGCACGAGATGAAGTACGACATGGGCGGCGCGGCGGCCGTGCTGGGTGCCATGAAGTCCGTGTGCGAGCTCAAGCTCCCGGTCAACGTGGTGTGCGCCGTGCCCACCTGCGAGAACATGATCAGCGGGAACGCCCAGCGGCCCGGCGACATTGTGACCGCGTACAACGGCAAGACCATCGAGGTCGACAACACCGACGCCGAGGGCCGGCTCATCCTCGCCGACACCCTGGCCTACATCCTCGACAAGCACAAGCCCGACGCGGTGGTCGACGCGGCCACCCTCACGGGAGGGTGCGTGGTGGCGCTGGGCCACTACGCCGCGGGCCTCATGACCACCAGCGAAGCGCTGAACGCCGCCATCCAGCGCGCCAGCGACGAGACGGGCGAGCGGGTCTGGCGCCTGCCCCTGTGGGAAGACTACGAGAAGCTGTTCAAGGGCGTCCACGCCGACCTCAACAACATCGGCCCGCCTCGGGAAGCCAGCGCC
>CAYVOE010000539.1:0-3508 GCA_964452795.1 uncultured Nitrospiraceae bacterium | reverse complement strand
ACAATTTCCTGCGAGACACCTACCACCTGTCGACGGACCAGCGGGGATGGCTCGAGTTCCCCCGGGCGTTTCCGGGCTTTCTCGTGGTGTTTCTGGCGGGTATTCTGAGTGCCCTGGCCGTGACGCGCGTGGCCATGGTGGGCGCATTGCTCTTCGCCGGCGGGCTCGTGGGGATCGCCGTCTTCGGCTCCCGCTACGGCGCCATGGTGGCCATGATGATGATCGCCAGCGCCGGCATGCACCTGCTCCAGCCCGTGGGCGGCTCCATCGCCCTGGGCCTGAGCCAGGACGGTCGCCGGGGACGCCTCCTCGGGCGCGTGGGCGCCGTCGGCACGGCGGGTACGGTGCTGGGCGCGGCCTCCGTGCTGTTCCTGTTCAACCGCATCCCCCACTACGAGGCCTGGCTGGTGGGCGCGGCCCTGCTGGGACTGGTCGTGGTGGGCCTCTACGCCGCAATGCACATTCCGCACCTCAGCCGGCGCCGACAGCCGCTGGTGCTCCGGCGCCGATTCGGCCTGTACTACGTCCTCGAGTTCCTCTTCGGCGCGCGCAAGCAGGTCTTCCTGACCTTCGGGCCCTGGGTGCTGATCCAGGTCTACGGCGCGGACGCCCGGTCCATGGCGGGCTTCCTCATGACCGCCGCCCTCATCGGCATCGTGTTCCAGCCCGTCGTCGGCCACCTCATCGACCGCTTCGGCGAGCGGCGCGTCATGATCGCCGACGGAGCGTCCACCGCCGTCGTGTGCCTGGGCTACGGCTACGCCCTATGGCTCCTCGGCTCGCCCGAAAAGGCCCTGCCCCTGGCCAGCGCGTGCTATATCGCCGACAACCTGCTCTTCGCCCTCGGGTCGGCCCGCACGGTCTATGTGTCGCGCGTGGCGGAAGCGCCCGAGGAGATCACCTCGACCCTGGCCCTGGGCGTGTCCATCAACCACATCGCTTCCATGACCATCCCCGCCTTCGCCGGCGCCATGTGGGTGGTCTTCGGCTACGAGCGCGTCTTCGCGGGCGCGGCGGTGCTGGCGCTGGCGCTCGCGGTCCTGGCGCTCCGGGTGCCGTCCAAGCGGGCCTGGCAGGCGCGCGCCCATGCCCCCGCCCTCGCCTCCACCTTCGGCGAGTCCCAGCCGTAGCCGCGGCCAAACGGCGCCGGACCGTGAAAGGGGGCCGCGGGAATGTGTAAAATAGGCCCTTTCGTCATCCAAGGGGGGATTGTGACATGACCGAAGATCTCACGAAATACAAGCGCATGGCGGCGGAAGCGGCCGTCGAACACGTTCAATCAGGCATGATCGTGGGGCTGGGCCACGGATCGACGGCCATCTGGGCGGTGCGGCGCCTCAGCGACCGGGTTCGGGAGGGCACCCTCGAGAACATCCTGTGCGTGCCGTGCTCGAAGCAGGTCGAGGCCGACGCCCGAGAACTGGGGCTGCCCCTCACCACCCTCGACGAGCACCCCGTCATCGACATCACCATCGACGGCGCCGACGAGGCCGACCCCGACCTCAACGTCATCAAAGGCGGCGGCGGCGCCCTGCTGCGCGAGAAGATCGTGGCCCAGGCCACGCGCCGCGAGATCATCGTGGCGGATTACACCAAGCTGTCGGACAAACTGGGGACGATCTTCGCCCTGCCGGTCGAGGTGGTGCCCTTCGGATGGACCCTCCAGGCGCGGTTCATCGAAAGCCTGGGAGGTCAGCCCCAGCTTCGCCGGACCTCGGCGGACCGATCGCCCTTTGTCACGGACCAGGGAAACTACATCCTGGACTGCACCTTCGGGCCCATCTCGGACGTTCACGAGCTGGCGCGCAAGCTTGGTGAACGGGCCGGCATCGTCGAGCACGGCCTGTTCCTGGGTCTGGCGGCGGATCTCATCGTGGCGGGGCCGCAGGGAACGGAACACCGCACCCGGTGGCTCAACGCATGACACCTATCCGTCTCGGGGGCAAGGAGCTTTCCCATGAACCGCACCGCCCTGTTGCTGCCCTGGCTCAACGACGCCTACGCCATGGAAAACGCCGTCGCTCAGCTCCTGGTGAACCACGCCCGACGCGCGGAGTCCTATCCGCCGCTGCACGACCGCATCGAGGACCATCTTCAACGGACGCGCTACCACGCCGAATGGATCAAGGAATGCATCCAGCGCCACGGCAGCCGTCCTTCCACAATTAAGACCGGGCTGGCCTCGCTCGTGGGCGCGTTGGAGGCCATCGCCACCGATGTCCTTTCCGACGACCTGGTGTACAACGCCATCGCGGACTACGCCGCGGGCGGATACGCCATCGCCACGTACCGGGCCCTGATCACCGCCGCCGACGAGCTCGAAGACCCGGACACGGCGCGCGTGTGCCGGCGAATCCTCGCCGACGAGGAGGAGATGGCGGACTGGCTGGAGCGGCACATTCCGCCGGCCGCCCTCGAGGCCTTTCAGCAGGACGCCGCCGAGTAGTCGCGGCAGCCGGAATCCGAGGCGCGTCGGGCAAGGGATCGCCCTCCCGACGCGCCCGATTCGCGGTCCCGGCTCGGTCTCCACACCCCGCCATACCCCGTCTCCGTGCACCCGCATCGGCCCCGCCAACCGGGGCTTTCGGCGCCTTGACAGGGTTACGACAGGTCGGTATATTGGTCACATAAACGCACAGAAACGCACATTGCCAAGGGCGCCGGCCCGAGGTCGACAGGGGAGGAGAAAGAACCGTGGAACTGGGCGTCGGCATCATCGGCTTCGGGTTCATGGGGCGCACGCATACCTATGGCTTGATCAATATTCCGCTGTACTACAGCCCCCTCCCGTTTCGCATCAAGCACATCTCGATGTGCACGTCGAGTCCCGAAGGGCGCGCCGCCGCCGAGGGCATGGGCTATTACCGCCGGGTGGTGGACGACTACCGCAAGCTCATCGACGATCCGGAGATCGACGTCATCTGCGTGAGCACGCCCAACGTGCTTCACAAGGAGCAGCTCATCGCGGCGGTTCAGGCGGGCAAGCACATCTACTGCGACAAGCCCGTCGTGGCCTCGCTGGAAGAGGCGGAAGAGCTCTTCGACGTCATCCGGTCCACGGGCTACCGCGGCAAGAGCCAGGTGGCGCTTCAGTATCGGTTCTTCCCGGCGACGATGCGGGCCCGGCAGCTTGTGGACGAGGGCTTCCTCGGCCGGGTCTTCCACTACCGGGGCGGCTACCTGCACTCGAGCAACATCAACCCCCGGAAGCCGCTGAACTGGAAGTCCGACAAGAGCAAGGGGGGTGGCGGATCGCTCTTCGACATGGGCGCCCACATCCTCGACATGATGACCTTCCTGCTCGGCGACATCCGGGCCATCAACGCGACCTGTGAAACCTTCATCAAGGAGCGTCCACAGGCCTCGACGGGCCAGATCGTGCCGGTGGACACCGACGACGTGGCCCTGATGGTGCTGCGCCACGCCAACGGGGCCCTTGGCACCCTCGAGGCCACCAAGCTGGCCACGGGCATTTGCGACGAGCTGCGCTTCGAGATCCACGGTGAGC
>CAYVOE010000538.1:0-3508 GCA_964452795.1 uncultured Nitrospiraceae bacterium | reverse complement strand
TATTCCCCGATCTGCTCCTCCGTGAGCGTCGTCTTGTCGAGCAGCTCGTTCTTCCACTGGCGCAGGGCCACGGTGTTGGTGGTAAGGATGAGGGTCTGGGTCTGGAGCCGGTGCATGGTCCCGATGCCCACCACCGTCTTCCCCGCGCCGCAGGGCAGGACGATAACGCCGCTGCCGCCGTGATTCGACCCGCGCATGTGGAAGGCGTCCACCGACTGCATCTGGTATTCCCGCATGCGGAAGGGCTTGCCGGACAAGGCCACGTCGCGCAGCTCGAACTCCAGCGGCGCTCCCTGGACGTAGCCCGCCAGGTCCTCGACCGGGAACCCGAGCTTGATCAGCGCGCTCTTGAGGTTGCCCCGGTCGTCCGGGTGCACGAAGATGCGCCGGCCGTCGGGCGACCCCTGGATATAGGGCTGGACCGTCTTCTGGTTGAGCAGCTCGGTGATGAGGAGCTCGTCTTCCGATTCCAGCACCAGCCGCCCGTCTTCCAGCCGGTACAGCTTGAGCCGGCCGTACCGCGCCACCGTCTCGCGGATGTCGACGAGGATGTTCTGCGGCACGTCGTACTTCGAATACCGCAGCAGATTCTCGATGATCTCGTCGGCTGTCATGCCCGATGCGGCGGCATTCCACAGCGAAAGCGACGTGATACGGTAGGTGTGGATGTGCTCCGGAGACTTCACCAGTTCCGCGAAGGCGGCGATGGCGTCTCGGGCGTCCTCGAACTGGGGGCCATCGGTCTCGAGCAGGATCGACCGATCAGACTGAACAATGACCGGTTTATCAGAATTCTGGATCATAACCTGTGACTTTACACAGGCCGCGCCCCCTTTGGCAATTCGGTCAACGTTGACTCGATGCCTGCGTTTCGGGCTTTGCGCCGCGCCGGAGCTTCTCGAGGTGGATGTGGAGCAGGGCGATGTCCGAGGGCCGCACGCCCGAAATTCGGGCCGCCTGGCCGAAGTTTACCGGCCGGATCTGGTGCAGTCGGTCCTGGCTTTCCCGGGGCAGGCCCCGAATTTCGTAGTAATCGATGTCGGGGGGAAGGGTCTGTTCCTCAGCGGCGCGAAACCGGGCCACGTCCTGTTCCTGCCGTTCGATATACCCCTCGTACTTGGTCCGGATCTCGACCTGCTCGCCCACCTCGAACGACAGGGGCACGGGAGGAGGGACCAGGCGCCACAAATCCTGGATGTGCACGCCGTTGCGTCGCAGGAGCTGTCGCGCGGGCTGGGGTTCGGCGATGGGCGCCTCGCCCCGGGAGCGCAGCCAGGCGTTGACCTCGTCGGAGGGCGGGATCCGGGCCCCGTCGAGCCGTCGCGTCTCCTGGCGCACCTCCTCTTCCTTCTTGCGGGTTCGCTCGAGGAACTCGTCGCCGGCGATGCCGTACTTCGCCATCCGAACGTCGGCGTTGTCGTGGCGCAGCAGAAGCCGGTACTCGGCGCGCGACGTGAACAGGCGATAGGGCTCGATCACGCCCCGGGTCACGATGTCGTCGATCATGACGCCGAGGTAGGCCTCGCTCCGGGGTATGTAGAGCGGCTCCCGGCCCTCGAGGGCGCGGATGACGTTGAGGGCGGCGAAAAGGCCCTGGGCCGCCGCCTCTTCATACCCCGAGGTGCCGTTGATCTGGCCGGCGTGGTACAAACCCTGCACCCGTTTGGTCTCCAGCGTCGGCTTCAGTTCCGTGGGGGGCACGAAGTCGTACTCGACGGCGTAGCCGGGCCGGATGATCTCCGCCTCCTCGAGGCCCGGCACGGTATGGAGGTAGGCGAGTTGCACGTCTTCGGGCAGGCTGGTGGACAGGCCGTTGACGTACACCTCCGAGGTCGTCAGCCCCTCGGGTTCGAGAAAGACCC
Organism: uncultured Nitrospiraceae bacterium; assembly: GCA_964452795.1. GTDB lineage: Bacteria > Hydrogenedentota > Hydrogenedentia > Hydrogenedentales > SLHB01 > CAYVOE01. The sequence goes on along the minus strand of CAYVOE010000538.1, from coordinate 1,646 downwards.
GGTGCTGGGTCTTGTCGGGAAACCGCATGACCTTGTCTTCGATGCTGGGGCAGTACCGCGCGCCGATGCCCTCGATTCGCCCCGAATACATGGGCGACCGGTCGAGGTTCTTCCGAATGATCTCGTGGGTCCGCTCGTTGGAATAGGTGACCCAACACACGATCTTGTTGGGGTTGAACCCCTCGATGGGGGTCGAGAACGAAAAGGGGCGCGGGTCGTCGTCGCCCGGCTGGGCCTCGAGCATGTCCGTATTGATGCTGCGCCGATGGATCCGGGGCACCGTGCCCGTCTTCATCCGCCCCACGGAGAATCCCAGCCGGCGATAGGTGTCGCCCAGGGCGTTGGCCGGCATCTCGCCGCCCCGGCCGCCCTCGATGGAGCTCATGCCGAAGTGGAGCCGGCCGCCGAGGAAGGTGCCCGAGCACACGATCACCGCCCGGGCCGTGATGTCGGTGCCGATGGAGGTGCGGATCCCCGCCACGGCGTCTCCGTCCAGGATCAGGTCGTCGACCATGACCTGTTTCAGCACCAGGTTCGGCGTGTCCTCGCAGACCCGCTTCATGTCGTATTGATAGGCGATGCGGTCGGCCTGGGCCCGGGGCGAATGGACGGCGGGGCCCTTGGAGCGGTTCAGCATCTTGAACTGGATGCCCGTGCGGTCGATGCACCGGCCCATCTCGCCGCCCAGGGCGTCGATTTCGCGCACCAACTGGCCCTTGGCGATGCCGCCGATGGCGGGGTTGCACGGCATTTTGGCAATGGAATCGAGCGCCATGGTCGCCAGCAGCGTTCGGTGGCCCGTGCGCGCACAGGCGAGCGCCGCCTCCACGCCGGCGTGCCCCGCACCCACCACTATCACGTCGAAATCGCGGTTTGTCATAACCCCATACCTTATCAAAACCTTGGAACAGCGGCAATCCATCGGGAAAACGCACGGCCCGTCAAGACGATTCCGCCCCCAGGGGCTCAAAAGTCCATCGGCAGGGGATCGCGGAGCACGCGGTCGATCTCGGCCATCGTGTCCGGAGGCAGGGGTCCAAGGCGGAGGGCTTCCGCGTTTTCCTCGACCTGAGCGACGGATTTGAACCCCGGGATGGGTATCGCCTTGGGGCTCCGCGCCCAGCACCACGCCAGGGCCCCCTGGGTCATCGTCCGGCCCCCCAAGGTAAGGAGGTCCTTCAACGCGTCGACCTGGGCGAGCTGTCGGGCGCAGGCGCCTTCACGCAGGTTGAAGGTCCGGCGGAAATCGTCCTCGGGAAAGCGCGTTTCCGTCGTGTACTTGCCCGTGAGGAGCCCGTTGGCAAGGGGGCTCCGTCCGACGGCGGCCAGGTTCTCCACCTCGCACAGGGCCAGCGTCTCGGAATTGGTGTCGAACACGTTGAGCTGCATCTGGACCGCCGCGCAACGGGGGCCCGCCGCGAAAATCTGCGCCCGGACCGGATCGTCGGTGCTCCAGCCGTAGGCGCGGATCTTTCCCGCCGCGACCAGTTCCTCGAGGACCTCGCGGACCTCTTCGGCCCGCTCGACGGGGTGGTCGGCCCGGTGGAACTGGTAGAGATCGATGTAGTCAATGTCGAGTCGGCGAAGGCTGGCGTCGCAGGCCTCGCGGATATACGCGGGTTCGGCGTTGGACCCCGTGATCTCCC
>CAYVOE010000537.1:0-3513 GCA_964452795.1 uncultured Nitrospiraceae bacterium | reverse complement strand
GTAACGGGCCGTCGAGGGCGGTCCGGCATGGAGCTGGAACGCGATCCCGCCCGTCCGTTCGCCGTCCGGCTCGACGCAGGCGACGGCGAGCTGACCGTTCACGGCCGTCCAGATGGCCGGGCCGACGGCGAGGATCTCGTAGCGGTTCCACTCGCCGGGCTTGACCACCTTCTCGCCCCGGTCGTTCCAGTCCAGCTTGCCGCGTCCCTGCTCGTGGTAGAGGCGGCCCCACACGTCCTGGCCCATGTCGGCCTGGTAGCCGCGGGCCTGGCCGCGCTCGTCGATCTTCTCGGAGCGGAACTGGATGCCCGCATTGGCCGTGTTGGGCTCGAGCATCACGTCCACCACGAGGTAGAAGTCGCCCACTTCCACCGAGGACCAGACGAATTCGTTCCGGGTCAGGTCCTGGGTGCTCTGGCCCACGACCGCGCCCTCTTCCACGCGCCAGAGGCCCGTGTCGCCTTCCCAGCCCTTCAGATCGACGCCGTTGAAGATGCCGTCGTCTTCCCGGGCCGCGCCGCCCACGTTGGGCGCGATGGCCGTCGCCGCCAGCACGGCTTCCGCCCGCACCGATTCGTTCGCCACCGAGGCGAGGGCGAGTTCCAGCGCCTTGGGATGGGGCACCTGGGCCAGCCCGCTGAGGACCAGCTTGGTCTCGTCGGGCGAACCCTGGGCCGCGTTCATGAGGTCCGCGTAATGGGCCGCCACCGCGTCGAGGCTCAGGCCGCTCTGGCCGAGCATGCGCACGGCCCCGCCGAGGGCCACCGTCTTGAGCGGCGAGCCGGACGGCGCCTTGGCCAGTTCCAGCACCTCCGGCAGCGCGTCCGGCGTGGGCCATGCGCACAGGGTCCGCCGCGCCGTGTCGCGCACGGCCGCTTCGTTCGAATCCGCCGCCGCCTTCACCGCGTCGAGGGCCTTGGAACCGCCCGCCGCGCCCAGCAGGCGCAGCACGGACAGCCGCGCTTCGCCCTGCGCTTCATCGAGGGCCGCACGGAAGGCGTCCACGATGGCCGGCGGCGCCGAGACGCTCGCGAAGGACAGGGATTCGCCCTCCCGAGCCGACTTGCGGACGATTTCGCCCCGGTCGACGTACTCGACGCGCAGCTCCTTCGTGACGCCGTAGGCGGGATCGCCGAAACGGGCGTTCGAGGCCTCGACGGAGGTCAGACCCGAAGCCACCGCCTGCTCCACCGCCTCGCGCACGTCGACCCAGGGTCCGTCCGGCGCCACGCCGTAACGGGCCTCGCGGATCTCGATCCGGATCGGCATCTGCTTCTGCCGTTCGCACAGGGCGGCCAGGGCTCGTTCCGCCGCCTCGATCTCGGCGGGGGTCTCTCCCTGAATGAGGTTGCGCCGGACGATGCCGGACAGCTCCTCGAGTCCCGCGTAGTCGCGCAGCCCCTCGAGCGCCGCGACGCGCACCCGGACATCCGCGTCCGATTGCGCCGCCGCCGTCAGCGGAGACAAGGGCTCATCGAGGCCGCCCTGGCCAATCAACTCGACGGCAATGCGCCGGACCCGGGCCTCCTCGTCCTTGAGCATGGTCTTCAGCACGGCGTCGCCCGCGTCGCCGGGGAAATAGGCCAGCGCCCGGCGGGCCGCCGTGGCCAGGGGTCCGTCGGGTCCCAGGGCCAGGGCCTGAATCCGTTCCAGCGCCGGCGTGTGCTCCATGCGCGTGAGGGCGCGCAGGGCCGCGACCTGAACTTCGGTCGAACCCTTCTCGGCCTCGGCCAGGGCCGCCGATCCCGCCGCTTCCCCGTCGCCCGCGCCGAGCGTGTCGAGCACCCGGACCTTCCGCTCGTCGGAAAGGTTCGGCAGGGCTTCCGCCAGCGCCCGGGCGGCCTCCGTCTCGCGGGGCAGTTCCCGAGCCACCCGCAGAACCGACGCGAAGGCCGCGGCGTCGTCGCCGGCGAGGGCGGCCGTCATTCGATTCCGCGCGTCTTCCGGATCCCGGTGGAGCAGCGCTCCCCGAAGGGCCGCCACGCGGATCGGTTCCGGTGCCTTCTCGAATCCGAGCAGGGCTTCATACAGGGCCACGGCCTCTTCCCGCTGCCCCGACTCGACCCGCTTCTCGGCGCAGGCCAGGACGCCGTCGCACAGGGCCGGGATATTCGCCTCCGGCGCGTCGGAAGCGGTGCAGGCCGCCACCAGGGCCTTCTCCGCCTCGGGCGTGGCGATGGCGCCGAGGGCCGCGGCGGCAGCCTGCGCCACGGCCTCATCTCCGTCCGCCAGCAGCTTCACCAGCTCCGGCACGGCCGCCTCGTCCCGACGCAGGGCCAGCGACCCGATGACGCCGACCCTGAGCGGACCGGCGGTCGAGTTCAGCGCCGCCCGCAGGGCCTCCCCCGCCTCGGGGTAGGGCATGGGCTCGAGGGCGTAGCGCGCCATGTGGGAAAGCTTCTCGTCGGTCAGCAGCGAGGCCAGCACGGGGATGGCATCGGGTCCGCCTTCCACCGAGAGGACGCGCAGCGCCTCCGACTTCGCTTCAAGCGATGCGTTCGACTTCAACACCGCCACCGGATCCGACTCCTGGGCGGACACGGCGACGGCCGCGGCGAATGCGCCGACGAAGGCAAGCAGGGCAATGAAATGCCGCATGATACGGGGCGATCCTTTCCGGTTCGTTGTCATATTACCCACGGCTCCCGCTGGGCCCGCGCCCGCAGGCGGTTGGCTTCGTCGTCGTTCACAAAGGCCTCGGCAACGGGATCGTACGTGAGGTCGCGCTCGAGCCACATGCAGATGTTGGCCGCGTGGACCGTGCTCATGGACCGGTGCATCACCACGGGATCGGCCACCGGCTGCTCCCGCGTCTTCACGCAGTCCAGGAAGTTGCGCATGTGGTCGAGAGACCGGCCCGTGCGCTCCACGTACTCGCCCACCACCTGCCGGAAATCGGCCAGCAACTCCGGCGACGACGCGTCCGGCTTGAAATACCCGTCGGCCGCGGCCACCCAGCCCCGCTCGCCGTCAAACCGTTCGCCGCACGAGCCGTGCCAGTATTTGTCGCCCCGGGAAAGGACCATCTTGCGCCCGTCCGCAAAGGTGCACACCATCCCGTCGCCGCTGTCGTTGTCGACGTACTGGTAGTGCACCGGCGACGTGTCGCCGAGGTCGAGGCCCGCCTGGGCCTGGGCGAAGGTGTGGGCGCCCCATTCCCCGATGCAGCTGGTGTGGAAATCGTAGACGTCGCGCCAGCCGCCCTTCACGTAGTCCATGTTGAACGGCCGCCAGGGGCAGGGCCCGAGCCAGATGTCCCAGTCCACCTCGTCCTTCGGCGGCAGCTCCTGGGCCGGTTTCCAGTCGTTGGGCATCTTGGCGCTGTCCCACGGGGCGATGTGGGCGTAGGCCGTATGGACGTGGCCCAGCCGGCCCGACCGCGCCATCTCGATGCAGAACACGTGGTTGGCCTCGCTGAGTCGCTGCGTGCCCGTCTGGTAGACCCGACCGTAGCGTTTCGCGGTCTCCACCACGGCCTGGCCCTCGGCGATGGTCATGGACGACGGTTTCTCC
>CAYVOE010000536.1:1737-3516 GCA_964452795.1 uncultured Nitrospiraceae bacterium | reverse complement strand
GTACGCCGGGTGGCTCACCGAGGCCAACCACCTGGGCAACGTGGCCTACCGGACGGGTAAGAAGCTCGAATGGGACCCCGTGGCGCTGAAGGCCACGAACGCGCCCGAGGCGGATCAATTCATCCGGCGCGAGTACCGCGAACCCTTCGTGCTGCACGTGTAATCCACTCCCCGCGGCCGTCCGGAACCCGATGTGAATCCGGTCCGGACGGCCGCGGCTTTTCCCCTCCCCCCGCGACGCCCCAGGATTCTCTTGCGGCGCACGAGCCTCTTTCTTCCCAATCTCCGGCGAACGGCGCTATAATGCCCGCCAATGGGGGGACCATTACCCGACGGAAGGAGCAAGTGTGAAGACCGCCATCAACCAGTGGGCGTTCCCGGCGGACATGCCCACCCTCGAGGCCCTGTCTCGGGCACGGCAGGCCGGCTTCGAGGCCTTTGAACCCTGCGTCGACGAGAACGGTTGCATCGGCCTTGACGCGAGCGACGCGGACCTTGCCGCGATACGCCGCGACGCCGAAAGCAAAGGGATCGAGCTGTCGAGCCTGGCCTGCGGCCTGGGGTGGAAGTATCCCCTGTCGTCGCCCGACAAGAAGACGCGCGAACGCGGGAAGGAAGTGGTGGCGAAGGCGCTGAGGGTCGCCCAGCGGCTGGGGGTGGACGCGCTGCTGGTGGTGCCCGGCGTGGTAACGCCCGAGGTGCCCTACGACGTGGCCCTTGAAAACGCCCTGCTGGCCCTGCGCGATCTGGTGGCCGAGGCGGAAAAGGCGAAGGTGGCCCTCGCCCTCGAGAACGTCTGGAACAAGTTCCTGCTGAGCCCCCTCGAGATGCGCGACTTCATCGACCAGTTCGACAGCGAGTTCCTGGGCGCCTACGTCGACACGGGCAACGTCGTGGCCTACGGCTATCCGGAGCAATGGCTCCGCATCCTGGGCCGGCGGGTCCGCGGCGTTCACGTGAAGGACTTCCGGGCGTCGACGGGCACGCTGGACGGGTTTGTCATGCTGATGGAGGGGGACGTGAACTGGCCCGCCGTGATGGAGGCCCTCCGGGAGATCGACTACCGGGGCGCCCTGGTGGCGGAATTTGGACCGTACAAACATTCGCGCGACGTAATGCTTCAACACGTGCTCACGAGCCTGAGCGCGATTCGAACGATGTGAGCGGAGGGAGGCGGTGGAAATGAACGTAGGAATCATCGGGAGCGGAAACATCGGGCGGGTACACGCCCGGATGGCAGCCAATTGCGGGCTGAAAATCACCGTGTGCGGGGACACGCGGCGGGAAAACGCCGAATCCCTGGCGAAAGAATACGGCGCGGAAGCCACGACGGACTGCCGGGGCCTGGCGGCCCGGGACGACGTGGACATCGTGTGCGTGGCGACGCCGACGCCGTCTCACGCGGAGTACGTGATCGCGGCGGCCCAGGCGGGCAAGCACATCTTCTGCGAGAAGCCCTTCTGCCGCACCGTGGACGAGTGCCGGGACGCCATCGCGGCGGCGGAGAAGGCGGGGATCAAGCTCTTCGTGGCCCACGTGGTCCGTTACTTCCAGGAGTTCGAGGCGATTCGCGCCCAGGTCCGGGCCGGCGAGGTGGGCGACGTGGGATTCGTCCGGACCACCCGCGGCGGCCAGTATCCTCGCGGCGAGGGCGACTGGTTCGGCGATTACGCCCAGAGCGGCGGCGTGACCCTCGATGCGGCCATCCACGACTACGACTGGCTGCGGTACATGTTCGGCGAGCCCGAGACGGTGTTCTGCCAGAACCTCAAGGACATG
>CAYVOE010000536.1:0-1727 GCA_964452795.1 uncultured Nitrospiraceae bacterium | reverse complement strand
ACTCCCTGGCCACGTTCCGGTTCAAGAGCGGCGTCATCACCCACACCGTGGGAACCTGGGCCCAGCCGTCCGGGTTCCGCGTGCGGGTCGAGGTCGTGGGCACCAAGGGCCTCATCCGCTTCGACAGCGACGAAGCGCCCATCCGCGTGAACCGGCGCGAGAAGGAAGGGAGCGGCCCCGGCGTCATCGTCCCGGGCAGCCCCGTCACCGTGAGCCCCTACCAGCTCGAGTGGGAAGACTTCATCGGCTGGGTCGAGGGGAAACACGAGCCGCGGGTTACGGCTCAGGACGGTCTGGAAGCCGTGCGCATGGCCACGGCGGCGCCGGAATCGGCGGAAACGGGCAAGGAAATCCGGCTGTAGGCCGGTGGGGAGAGGAGAACGAGACATGGCACGCATCGGCATCATCAGCTTCGCCCACATGCACGCCTACAGCTACGCCGCGAGCGTGAACCGGCGGTCCGACGCCGAGCTCGCCGGGGTGTGGGACGCCGACGCCCAACGCGGCGAGGCCGCCGCCCGCGATTTCGGCACCAGGTTCCACGCGGACCTCGACAAGCTGCTGGAGTCCGACATCGACGCGGTCATCATCACGTCCGAGAACACCCGGCACCGGGAGCACGTGGAACGGGCGGCGAAGGCGAGAAAATGGATCCTGTGCGAGAAACCCCTCGCCACGACGGTGGCCGACGCCAAAGCCATGGTGGCGGCCTGTAAGCAGGCCGGCGTGGGACTGGGCACGGCCTTTCCCGTGCGCTACTCCCCGCCCGTGATGGAGGCCCGGGACCGCATCGTCGCGGGCGAGATCGGCCGGATCCTCGCCGCATCCTGCACCAACAACGGGTCCTTCCCCGGCGACTGGTTCGCGGATCCGGAGCTGTCGGGCGGCGGGGCGGTCATGGACCATACGGTGCACGTGGTAGATGCCCTGCGGTGGATGTTCGGGCAGGAGTTCACGAAGGTTTACTGCAAGGCGGGCACTCAGGTGCGGCGCGATTTGGACGTCGACGACACGGGGTGCCTCCACCTCGAGACCGACGGCGGCGTCATCGTGTCCCATATGGCCAGTTGGAACCGGCCCAAGAGTTTCCCCACCTGGGGCGACGTCACCTTCGAGATCGTGGGCGAGGACGGCGTCATCGCCGTGGACGGGTTCGGCCAGAAGCTCGACGTGTTCAACGACGACCGGATGAAGGCGCAGTGGGCCTACTGGGGCAGCGACCCGGACCTCGGTCTGGTGACGGACTTCGTCAACGCGGTCCACGAGCGGCGCGAACCCACGGTGACGGGCGAAGACGGTCTGCGCGCCGTCGAGGTCACCGTCGCGGCCATGGAATCCGCGAAGACCGGGCAGGTGGTGACGTTGTAGCTTCCTGGGGCGCGCATTGCGCGTCGTCCCAAGGGATGGGTGCGAGGATGACGGAGGCATGTCCCCTTCGGGAGGGATCCCGGAGGGGACATTCAAATGTGTGGATGCCCCTCCCCCATCGCACGACGACAAAGCCTGCGCTCGACCCATTCGTGAGCCATGCACCTACCCGTCATTGCGAGGAGCGGGTTCGCGTGCAAGTCATTGCTATAGCCTGATTTACGTCGCCTCTACCCGGGCCGTCCATGGCCACCCCCGACGTAGCGACGCGGCAATCTCACATGAGCCGTTGATCACGAGTCCTCGCAGTCCTTGGCTCACGTGAGATTGCCGCGTCGCTCCTGTATGGGCGCCATCTG
>CAYVOE010000535.1:0-3519 GCA_964452795.1 uncultured Nitrospiraceae bacterium | reverse complement strand
GGCATGCTGCACGGATCGGTCAGCTACGTCCTCCAGGACGAGCACGGCCAGATCCTGGGCACCCACAGCGTCTCCGCCGGCCTCGACTACGCCAGCGTGGGCCCCGAGCACGCCTACCTCTGGAGTACGGGCCGGGTCGAGTACACCCACGCCACCGACGAGGAAGCCCTCGAGGCCTTCCAGCGCGTGAGCCGGCTCGAAGGCATCATCCCGGCCCTCGAGAGCTCCCACGCCCTGGCCCACGCCTTTAAGGTGGCCCCGGAACTGGGCCGCGACGCCGTGATCATCGTGAACCTGTCGGGTAGGGGCGACAAGGACGTGCAGCACGCGGCCAAGTTCATACTGCCCGGGGAGAAATTGCTGTGAACCGGATTGAGAAGCGATTCGAAGCCCTTCGGGAACGCCGCGAGCCCGCGTTCATACCCTACATCGTGGCGGGCGACCCCACGCTGGAAGCCACGGGAAGGCTGGTTCTGGGCCTCGAGGCGGCCGGCGCCGACGTCATCGAGCTCGGAATCCCCTTTTCCGACCCGCTGGCGGACGGCGCGGCCAATCAGGAGGGGGCCCTGCGGGCGCTAAAAAACGGCGTGTCGCTCCACGACGTCGTCGCCCACGTGGGTGAGCTGCGTCGCGAGACGGAAATCCCCATCGTCCTTTTCACCTACTATAACCCCGTAATGGCCTACGGCGTGGAAGACCTGGCCCGCGATGCCGCGGCCGCCGGCGTGGACGGCATCCTCTGCGTGGACCTGCCGCCGGAGGAGGCCGACGAATACCAGCGGGCCTGCCAGGAAAACGGCCTGTGCACCGTCTTCCTCATCGCCCCCACCAGCACCGAGGATCGGGTCGAGCTCATCGCACAGCGGTGTTCGGGGTTCGTCTACTACGTGTCGCGGATCGGCGTCACGGGAGAGCGCTCCGACATCGAAGGCTCCGTGCGCGACATGGTGGCGCGCATTCGCCGACACACGGACCTGCCCGTGGCGGTGGGCTTCGGCATTTCGACTCCGGACCAGGCGCGGGAAGTGGCCGGGTTCGCCGACGGCGTCATCGTGGGCAGCGCCATCGTGCGCCAGGTGGGCCGCTACGGCGATGCGCCGGACATGCCGGAAAAGGTCGGCGCCTTCGTGAAATCCCTGGCCGATGCCGCCAAGGCCTCGCGCACGGAGTCGGTGCGTGGATAGCGCCCGGCTCAAGTCCGCCCTCGATCATGCGCGCCGCCTCGGCGCCGCCGACGGCGAGATCATCTTTTCCCGGGGCCTGAGCTTCGGCGTCCAGGTGCACAAGGGCGAGGTCGAGACCTTTTCCTCGGCGGAGGCCGTGGGCGCGGGCGTTCGCCTGTTCACGCCGGACGGGCGCCTGGGCTTCGCCTACGCCACCGACGTGGCCGGAGGGCTTGAAGCCGTCGTCGACGCGGCCTGGGCCAACGCGCAGGGCGGCGACCCCGACGAGCACAACGGCCTTCCCGAGGCCTCCGGATCGTCGTCGGACGACTGGCTGGTCGAGGATTTCCGGCAAATCCCCTCGGAGGACAAGGTCCTCTTCGCCAAGGAGCTCGAGCGGTTGACCCTGGCGGCCGACGAACGCATCGAGCAGGTGCAGCGGGCCGCTTACGGCGATGCCGTGTACGAAGTGCTCCTGGTCAACACGCGCGGCCTCGAGCGGCACTTTCGAAACGGCAACTGCTCGTGCTCGGTGTCGGCCAAGGCCTCGAGTCCCGGCGTGGACAGCGAAATGGGCTGGGAGTTCGACTTCGCTCGGCGCTTCGCCGACTTGCGCCCTCAATGGGTGGCGGAACGGTGCGCCGAAGACGCCACGCGCCTCCTGGGTGCGACGCCCTGTCCCACGGGAGCGGTGCCCGTGGTCCTGGACAACCGGATCGCCGTGGATTTCCTCGAAGTCATCGGCCCGGCCCTGATGGGCAGCAGCGTCATCAAGAACAAGTCCCTCTTCGCGAAGCTCCGGGGCGAGGCGGTGGCCTCCGACAAGGTCACCCTGGTGGACCAGAACGACCTGCGGGACGGGATCAGCCCCGCCCCCTTCGACGGAGAAGGAACGCCCGCCCAGCGGACCGCGGTGATGGACCGGGGCGTCTTGAAAACCTTCCTCCACAACGCCTACACGGCCCGGCGCATGGGCGAGCGTTCCACGGGGAACGCCTCTCGCGCCGGTTTCCGCTCGACCCCCGAAGTGGGCGCCACAAATTTCTATCTTGAATCCGGCCCCCATTCCCCGGATGATCTGTTTGCCGCGGCGGGCGACGGGTTCTTCGTCACCGGCGCCATGGGCGTCCATACGGCGGACCCCATCTCGGGCGACTTCAGTTTCGGCGCCTCGGGCCGACGTATCGAGGACGGGAAACTGGGGCGGCCGGTGCGCGGCGTCACGATCGCCGGCAACATCAAAGACGTGCTCTTGGGCGTGGAGGCGGTGGGGAATGACCTGCGCTTTTTCGGCGCGTACGGCGCTCCTTCCCTGCTGGTGTCGCGCATGATGGTAAGCGGGGTGTAGATGGACAACGCGCAGGTTCTGAACACGGTCCTATCGATTTTCTCCTTTGTGCTGGGAGCGATGGTGGGCAGCTTCCTCAACGTGTGCGTATACCGCATCCCCCGGGGGCTCTCGGTGGTCCGGCCGCGCTCGAAGTGCCCGAAGTGCGAGAACGCCATCGCCTGGTTCGACAACATCCCCATCGTGAGCTGGCTGGTGCTCGGCGCCAAGTGCCGGCACTGCGGCCAGCCCATCAGTTGGCAGTATCCCCTCGTCGAGGCCATCACGGGGACCCTGTTCTTTCTGGTCTTCTGGCGCTTCGGCATCGCCGTCGCCACGCCCGTGTACATGGCCGTGTCGGCCGCGCTGGTCCTGGTCACCTTCGTCGATCTCACCGACTGGACCATCCCCGACGAGGTCACGCTGCCGGGCATTCCCATCGGCATCGTCATCGGCGCCGTGGGCATGTACCTCGGTCGGGAGAGCGGCCTGGTGGTGCAGAACGTCTTCGACGCCATGCTGGGCGCCGTCCTGGGCGCGGGGATTCTTTACTTGCTCGACAAGGTGGCCCTGCTGGTGCTGAAAAAGCCGGGCATGGGCCTGGGCGACGTAAAGCTCATGGCCATGCTGGGCGCCTTTTTCGGATGGAAAGGCGCCCTCCTCACGATCATGGCCGCCGCCGTTCTCGGCAGCATCGTCGGCATCGCCATGGTGCTCAACCAGCGGCGCCGCGGCGAAACCGAGGGCAGCCACTATCTCCCCTTCGGCCCCTACCTGTCCGTGGCCGGTCTCGTGGTGATGTTCTACGGTCCCCAGATGATCGACTACTACTTCGGGGCCTTTTCGACCGACGCCCCCGTGCTGATGTAAGGGCCCCGAAGCGCGTTCCTACGCCGACGCGGCCGAAGGGCTGTGGCCGCGGGCGTACTCGGTGAGGGCGCGGACGTTCTCGAGGGGCGTGTCGCGGGGAATCTCGCAGCCCGCCCCCACGATGTAGCGGGCCCCCGCCTGCCGATGACACTCGGCGAT
>CAYVOE010000534.1:0-3526 GCA_964452795.1 uncultured Nitrospiraceae bacterium | reverse complement strand
GGCCGCGGAACGGTCGACCTTGGTCGTGTCCTTGCCGGAGAAGGCGCCGCCGCCGTGACGGCCCATGCCGCCGTAGGTGTCGACGATGATCTTCCGGCCCGTGAGTCCGCAGTCGCCCGTGGGGCCGCCGACGACGAAGCGGCCGGTCGGGTTGATGTGATAGGTGATCTCGCCGCTGCGCAGGTCTTCCGGAATGATGGGCTCGCAGACCAGCTTGATGATCTGCTCGCGGATCTCTTCCTGAGAGACGTCGGGCGCGTGCTGGTTGGAGATGACGACGGTGTCGACGCGGACCGGCCGCCCCTGAACGTACTCGACGGTGACTTGGGACTTGCCGTCGGGCCGCAGCCAGGGCAGGGTCCCGCTCTTGCGCAGCTCCGACAGGCGCAGGCCGAGTCGGTGGGCCAGGGAGATGGGCAGCGGCATCCGCTCCGGGGTCTCGCTGGTGGCGTAGCCGAACATCATGCCCTGGTCGCCGGCGCCCTGTTCGCGGGTGGCCGTCTCGGTAACGCCCATGGAGATGTCGGGGCTCTGCTTGTTGAGCGCGGCGAGGACGGCGCAACTGTTGCCGTCGAACCCGAAGGCGGGGTCGGTATAACCGATGCCGACGATGGTCTCGCGGGCCACGGAAGGGATGTCCACGTGGGCTTTCGAGGTGATTTCCCCGGCGATCACGCACAGCCCGGTGGTGACCATGGTTTCACAGGCCACGCGGCTGTGCGGATCCTGCTCGAGCATCGCGTCGAGCACGGCGTCGGAGACCTGGTCCGCAACCTTGTCCGGATGGCCCTCGGTAACGGATTCGGATGTGAAAAGCACCCCCCTGCTGTTCGTCGTCATGGGCATCTCCCGTAGAAGGCTCTGCTGGCCTGTCGTCCTACATCAACTGCGGCGCCGCCGCCGGGAGTTCCGGCAACCGGACCGGAAAAGGGTACGCCCGCGGGAGGGGCCTGCAAGAACCCCTCCCCCGGTAACGAATAATCAGTGCCGTAGGCCCGGCGAACCGGGCTGAAGATTGCTACCCGCGGAACTGCGACACCAGGGAGGCGGCATCGAGCTTGAAGCCCGGGCCCATGGTGCTGCTCATGGTGCAGGACTTCAGGTAGGTGCCTTTTACCGCCGCCGGGCGCGCGCGCACGATGGCCTCGATGACGGCCGCCGCGTTCTCTTCGATCTGCTGGACGGAGAAGGAGGCCTTGCCCACGGGAACGTGGATGTTGGCGTTCTTGTCGACGCGGAAGTCGATCTTACCCTTCTTGATGGCCCGGACCGCGGCGCCCACGTCGGGCGTCACGGTGCCCGACTTGGGGTTGGGCATCAGGCCGCGGGGGCCCAGGATCTGGCCGAGCTTGCCGACGACGCCCATCATGTCGGGCGTCGCCACGGCCGCGTCGAAATCGGTCCAGCCGCCCTGAACCTGAGCCACCAGGTCGTCGCCGCCCACAAATTCGGCTCCGGCCTCGCGCGCGGCCTGCTGCTGGTCGGACTGCTTGGCGAACACCGCCACGCGGACCGGTTTGCCGGTGCCGTGGGGGAGTTCGACGGAGCCGCGGACCATCTGTTCGGCGTGGCGCGGGTCTACGCCCAGGAAGAAAGCCAGCTCGACGGTCTCGTCGAACTTGGCGGTGGCGGATTCTTTGGTGCGGGTGACGGCTTCGGCGAGGCTGTAGGTTTCGCGCCCGTTGCCGTTGCCGTAATACTTTTCGTGGAGCGCGCGGACGCGCTTGCTGTGTCGGGCCATGTTCCTGCTCCTTGTGGTGCCATCGGGCCTCGAAGGCCCTCCCACGGGTCGAAAAACGAGTCTCTACTTCTCGACGGTGATGCCCATGCTGCGGGCCGTGCCCTCGACCATGCTCATGGCCGTCTCGAGGGTGGCCGCATTGAGATCCTTCATCTTGAGCTCGGCGATCTCGCGGACCTGGTCCGTCGTCACCGTTCCCACCTTCTCCTTGTTCGGAGCGCCGGAGGCCTTGGCGAGCTTGGCGGCCCGCTTCAGCAGCACGGCCGCGGGCGGGCTCTTGGTGATGAACGTGAAGCTCCGATCGCCGAGGATCGTGATGACGACCGGGATGATCAGGCCCTGCTGATCCTTGGTCCGGTCGTTGAACTGCTTGCAGAATTCCATGATGTTGACGCCGTGCTGGCCCAGGGCAGGGCCTACGGGCGGCGCGGGGTTGGCTTGTCCGGCAGGGCACTGCAATTTGACCTGCGCGACGACTTCCTTGCCCCTGGCTTTTCCGGGTTTCGCCATTGGAAGTAACGCTCCGTGTATTAGACTTTCTCTACCTGCCAGAACTCAACTTCGATGCTCGTCAGCCGTTCGAAAATTTCGACCATGACCTTGAGCGTGCCCCGCTCGAAGTTGATGTCGGCCACGTTGCCCACGAAGTTGCTGAAGGGCCCGTCGATGATCTTGACCCGCTCGCCCTCCTCAAACTTGACCTTCGGCTTGGGACGCTCCCGTTCGCCGCGGATCTCTTCGAGGATGGCCTCGACCTCGGCGTTGTCGAGGGGCACGGGGGCATTGCGCGAGCCGATAAATCCGCTCACGCCCGGAGTCTCCTTAATCATGTGCCACAGTTCGGCGTGGCGCTCGGGATGCTCCGGAAGCTGCACCAGGACGTAGCCCGGCAGGAACTTGCGCTTCGAAATTCGCTTCTCGCCCGACTTGATCTCCGCCACGTCCTCCTTCGGAACCAGCACCTCGCCCAGCAGGTCGCCCACGCCCGCCTGGTCCGCGTGGACCAGCAGGTTCTTGCGGACGTTGTCCTCCTGACCCGCGTGGGCATGGAGGGCGTACCAGCGGCGCTTGATGCCGTCGTCCGGAGGGGGGGTCGGGGCCGCCTCGGCGGTCACTTCCGTCTCCGCCCCTTCGGGAGGGGTCGCTTCCGACCGTTCCTCGGGGTCTCGTGGATCGGACACGTCGTGTCTCCCTTGTTATCCGAAGAGGCTGAGGAAGCCGATAACGATGCTGTTAAAGACGCTATCGTAGACGAAGATGATGAACGCGAAGACCGCCAGCACCAGCAACACAACCTGGGTGGACTGCTTCAACTCTTCTTTGGACGGCCAGGCCACCTTGCCCATCTCGGTCTTGACTTCCTGCAGGAAGTCGCGCAGCCGAGTGAAAGGACTGGGCCGCGCCCCGGCCATTGCGGAATCCTTCGCCATGATTACTCCTCATGCCCCAGGGGACAAGAAAGTGGCAGGACTGGAGGGACTCGAACCCCCAACCTTCGGCTTTGGAGGCCGCTGCTCTAGCCGATTGAGCTACAGTCCTGCATAAGAGGGGTCGCCCCCTCGAAAGAACTTTGTTCAGCGCCCTACTTGGTTTCGCGGTGCACCGTGTGCTTGCGGTCCCACTTGCAGAACTTTTTCAGTTCCAGGCGCTCGGGCTTCTTGCGCTTGTCCCGCGTCGCCGTGTAGTTCCGGCGCTTGCACTCCGTACACTGTAGTATGACGTTTTCGCGCATCGTTTTTCCAGTCGGGTTCGGCTTTCGAAGCCTACTCGATGATTTTGGTGACC
>CAYVOE010000533.1:2425-3527 GCA_964452795.1 uncultured Nitrospiraceae bacterium | reverse complement strand
CGTGGACCGTTGGTTCGACCGAGCCGAGGCCCTGGCCTCCTGCGGAGCCGACGGCGCCTGGGTCATCGCGTGGTTCATTCCCAACCTGGGCAACACCAGCGCCGAAGTGTACAAGTACGCCTGGTGGAATCCGGCTCCGAAGCGGGATGCCCTGCTCGAGAAGCTTGCGTGGCGCATCACGGGCTCAAAGTCCGCGGCAGGCCACTTGCGCCGGGCCTGGGGCCACGTCTCCGAGGCCATGGAGTGGTCCCCGGAACTGCCCCCGTACTTCAGCGGACCCTACTACCTCGGCCCCACCCATCCCATGTGCGCCGATCCCGACGCGAAACTGCTTCCGCCCTTTGAGGCGAAGAGCGAGTTCGCGGCCCACATCCTGACCGAAGCGCGGGGCAACGTGGAGGTCTTCGGCCGGTACTACCGCCACATGGAGGCGGCCATGCTGAAGGCCGTGAAAGAGCTGGACGCGGCGGCGCCCGACGTGGAGGAGCGTTGCCTGCCCGTGTTCCAAGGGGAGGAATTGCCCGCGCGCTGGCTCTACCACACGGCGCGGACGCACGCGAATTTCTATGAATCCTGCCTGATCCGCGATTCCCTGCGAGCCATAACGGACGGCGATGCCATGTCTCCGGAGGAACGGGCAGCGGCCCAGGCCCGGTACGATCGGTGGCGGGCCGTGCTCCAGGACGAGCGGCAGAACACGGCCGATGCCCGGGCCGTGGTGGCGCAGGACCCGCGGATCGACGTAAACAACACCAGTTCCGGGGCCGCCCTCGAGCCCGCGGCGGACATGCTCAACGCCAAGTTGGATCTGCTGGACCACGAGCTCAACGTATATTTGCCGTCGGTGGCGGTGAGGTTAGGACTGAAGCCGCAGCCCTGAGCGCCGACTCGACCCGGATCGATACAATCCTCCGCGGAATCGCTTCAATCCGGACTGCCTTATTCGTGTCATACTGATGATCAAGCCGTGCACTCCATCGCACGGCGGCACTACCGGGAGTGGGGGAGGACCGGACGGTGGACGGCCGAGCCTCCCAACTGTGGGCTTCACGACCATTCATCTGGAGGCAAGGATTATGAGAAAGAGAGGCTTCACCCTGAT
>CAYVOE010000533.1:0-2415 GCA_964452795.1 uncultured Nitrospiraceae bacterium | reverse complement strand
CGCTATCATCGGAATTCTGGCGGCGATTCTACTCCCTGCCCTGGCCCGAGCGAGGGAAGCGGCCAACCGCGCTTCCTGCTCGAACAACCTGAAGCAGTTCGGCACCATCTTCAAGATGTACTCGGGGGAGAACAAGGGGATGTTCCCGCCGGGGGCCGTCTACCGCCAAAGCAATCTGCCCTACTTCACGTTCCACGGCGGCGCCCTCTATCCGGAGTACTGGACCGATCCCAACATCTCGATTTGCCCGTCGGACTCGCGGGCCGAAGGCAATATCAAGTTCGGAGTGCAGGAAGACTACGAAGCCCAGATCAACGATCTGGCGCGGAAGCTCCCGGCAAGCCAGGCCTGTCTGGACTACATTACCTCGCTTTCCCCGTCTTACTTGTACCTGTCCCAGTTGTGCCAATCGGCGTCGCAATTCACCGACCTCATGGATTCCCGAAATACGGCCATCGCTCAGCCCGGATTTGACAACTTTGCCATAACCATCCCGGATCACGTGGGCTGCTTCATCGGCGTCGTAACCCACGACCTGGTTGAAGTGAAAGACCTCGTCGGCATTCACGCGACCATCCCCACGGGGCTCAAGGACGACGACGGCGTCACCAATCTCCCCACAAGCTATCCGCGGCTGAAGGAAGGCATCGAACGGTTCACCATTACCGACATCAACAACCCCGCCGCGGGCGCCCGGGCCCAGAGCAACATCGTGGTCATGTTCGACGCCTGGGCCGAGAACGATCCCGTTCAGCCCACGTTTATCAAGGGCGGCACCGCGCGCTTCAACCACGTGCCCGGCGGCAGCAACGTCCTCTACATGGACGGCCACGTCGAGTTCGTGAAGTACGGACCCAAATGGCCCCTGCGGCGTCCCACCGACCTGCCTCCCATCGCGGCCGGGTACGTCAGCGGGTTCTACTTCGCCATCGCGGGCGGCTTCGGCTGAGCCAATAGCGCTTGAAGGACCCATTCCGCCGGCCATGCCCCTCGCGAAGGGCATGGCCGGCTTCGTGCCGCAACACCCGGATACGTACAACTCTGTCCCGGAATTCGTCAAGCGGCCCCAGGACGCCCGGTGAGACAATACAGCCGCAGAAAAGCTCCATAGGAGGTACAGAGCGACGAACGCACGCGGAGTCCTCGACCGGCGTTCGGCGACGACCCGCGAGCAGGGGATGCACAGCAAGCGAAAAAGGAAGGGGTGAAACATGCGCACAAGAGGCTTCACGCTAATTGAGCTGCTTGTGGTCATCGCCATCATCGGGATTCTTGCAGCCATCCTGCTTCCGGCCCTGGCGCGCGCCCGCGAGGCCGCCAACCGGGCCTCCTGCGCAAACAACCTCAAGCAGTGGGGCGTCATCTTCAAGATGTATGCCTCCGAGAACAAGGGAACGTGGGTCGGAAACACCCGGTATGCCATCGCCAATCTAATCTACTCCCACGGTCAGGATTCGGTGGCCTTGTATCCCGAATACTGGACCGATCCGTCGATTATGATCTGCCCGTCCGACGCCGGCGGTGACGCATACGGCGCGGCCTATGCCATCGATCACGACATCGTGGCCCAGGTCGACCGATTATCCAAAGCCACGGGCGGCACCCCCGACATGCGCAAGGCCTGTCTGCATAGCAAGCTGTCCGCCCCCATCTCCTACTGCTACACCGGCTACGCCATCACCAGCGCCAGCCAGCAGGCGCAGTGGCACAACACCGTCGAGTACTACGGCCTTGTCGAGGCCGGCGGCGGAACCAATGCCGCGGTCTGGACCGACTTCTACGATTGGGGCGTTCTGACGGCGGTGTCTCCGGAGTGTCCCTACCGCGTGGGCCACATTCTCTACAACGGCTGGGAGTCGGGTCAGGACGACGTGGGGCCCGGGATCATGGGGAACCAGGCGTGGTGGCGCGACGGCGTGTTCGTCGACGACGACGGACGGCGCCTCGGAAACACCATCCACCGCCTGAAGGAAGGGATCGAGCGCTTCTTCATCACGGACATCAACAACCCCGGAGCGGGTTCCAAGGCCCAGAGCACCATCCCCGTGATGTGGGACGCCTGGAGCCCGGGGCTGGCGGCCTCGGCGGCCTGGGGCGGCGAAGCCAACTCGATGGCCAGGTTCAACCACACGCCCGGCGGAAGCAACGTACTCTACATGGATGGACACGTCGGATTCATCCGCTACGGCGAGGCCTATCCGCTGGTGGACACGAAGACCCTTCCCGCGAACTCGGGCGCGCGAATCATGCACTTCCCGGATCTCGGCCTGGATGTCTACAACTCGTACGTCAGCCTGAGCGGAGGCTGGGGCTGATCGACACGGTGGGGGGCGCGGCGGCCGTGAGGAAGCGCTCTCGGCCGCCCTTATATGGGGGGAATCAGCGGGGGTGGCGTGCCATGCGATTTTGCGGCAA
>CAYVOE010000532.1:0-3546 GCA_964452795.1 uncultured Nitrospiraceae bacterium | reverse complement strand
GCCACCTGGCGAACATCGCGATCCGGCTCGGCCGCAAACTCACCTGGGATCCGGAGAAGGAGGAGATCATCGGCGATCCGGAAGCGAATGAGTTTGTCAATCCTTCGTATCGCAGTCCCTGGACCCTGCCAGCTTAGCCGGGCGAAGGAGGAGAGCAATTCTATGACGGATAAGTCGGTCGAGCGGCGCGTGTTTCTCAAGGGTGTGGCGGCGGTGGCGGCCGGGATGGCCGTGGCCGGGCGCGCGGGCGCGCAGGCGGCTTCGGCGCCGGCGGACGGGAAGGCCCTGCAAACGGCGGTGGTGCTGGGGATGCTTCCCGACCTGCCCATCGCGGAGCGGCTCCAGCTCGCCCGGGAATGCGGCCTCGACGGCGTCGAGATCCCGCCGGTCGAGGATCCCGACGAGGCCGAGGTCTATCGCAAGGCCGCCGAAGACGCGGGCATCCGCATTCATTCCATCATTTACGGCGGGTGGCACGCCCCCTTCTCGAGCCCCGACATGGCGGTGATCGACCAGGGCCTCGCGGGCGTGGAGGCGGCCCTGCGCTGCGCCAAAATCGTAGGCGCCGACACGGTCCTGCTGGTGCCGGCCGTGGTCAACGAAAACACACGCTATGCCGACGCCTACGAACGGTCCCAGACCCACATCCGCAAGCTCCTGCCCCTGGCGGAGGAGACGGGCGTGGTCATTGCCGTCGAAAACGTATGGAACAACTTCCTCCTCAGTCCGCTGGAGTTCGCGCGCTACGTCGACGAGTTCGAGAGCCCCTGGCTGCGGGCGTACTTCGACGTGGGCAACATCGTGGCCTACGGCTGGCCCCAGGACTGGATCCGCACCCTGGGCGAACGTATCGTCAAGGTTCACGTCAAGGATTTCCGCAAGGAGAACCGCGAGTGGAAGAACGTGCTCGACGGCGACGTCAACTGGCCCGAGGTCCGGCGCGCCCTCGCGGAAGTCGGTTACACCGGGTTCATCACCGCGGAAGTGGAAGGCGGTGACCGCGCCTACATCACCGACCTGGCCCAGCGCCTGGAAAAAATCGCCGCCGGGGGTTGATCCCGTTGATATCGAGTTTGTCGAGGAAGCTCCCACACGCCCGTGGGAGCTTCCTTTCTTGAGAGAGGTCCGTCGCGGAATGTCGGTCATCGGGGGCCGACACGCGACGATTCGGCAGCGAACGTTCCGTCCGGGTAATCAGTGGGTGGTCTTACCCCTCTCCTCCACTCTCGTCGTTGTGGCGTTTCCGAAGCAATCGATATAGTGAAGACGCGGCGCGGACCCGGTCGTCGGGCCCGCCGGACATACCGGTCGAGGATCCTTCGAGCATGGGCAACGGGCACGGCCCGCGGTGGGCGCGGGAGTTTCTCTTGCAGGCCATTTTGCTGCTGGCGCTGCTGGCGGCGGTGTTTCCGGGTTTCTTCCTTCGCGGCGAACGCATCACGGCGGGCGATCTGCTCTATCTCAGCCGCCCCTGGGACCTGAACCCGCCGCCCGACTGGGACGGGCCCCAAAACCGGGTGATGTCGGACGTGGTCACGGCGTTCATGCCCTACTACGCCGCGACCCAGCTCGCCCTCGACGCGGGTCAGTGGCCCCTGTGGAACCCGCTCGAACTCGGAGGCATGCCCCTCCTCGCCAACATGCAGAGCACCGTGCTCTATCCGCCACGCCTGCTCCACGCCTTCCTAGATCTCCACGTGGCGACGTCGCTGTTCATCCTGTTCAAGCTGTGGCTGTGCGGGATGACGGCCTACCTTTGCGGGCGCGCCCTCGGGCTGGGCATCGGGGCGTCCCGGGTCTTCTCGGTGGCCTGGATGCTGGCGGGCTATAACGTGGTGTGGGCCTACTGGTCGCTGACCGACGTGAGCGCGTGGTTGCCCGTGGTGTTTCTCGGGACGGAATACGCGCTGCAGGGACGGGTCCGTCGGGGCGTGTTCACCACGGCGCTGGGCGGGGCGCTGATCCTGATGGCGGGGCACCCGGAGACGGCCTTCGCCATGAGCGTCGGCGCGGGGCTGTACTTCCTCCTGCGCCTGGCGTGGGACCGGCGCCGGGGGCGGAGCCTGTGGAGGCCGGTGGCCATCCAGGCCGGCGGCTGGGCCCTGGGGCTGCTCCTGTGCGCGGCGCTTCTGCTGCCGTTTATCGAGTACCTCCTCCACAGCTACACCTACTTCAGCCGCGCCCTCGACGACGACACGGAGGCCTACTACAATTTCGGCGCCCTGATCTCCTTCTGGGTGCCGCGCTTCTTCGGGACCACCGCCGAGCAGACCTTCTGGGGCTGGGAGCTCGTGGGCACGTCGAACCCCTACATGGCGCTCTACTCGGGGATGGTGGTGTGGCTCGGCGCCCTGCTGCTCCTCACCGGGGGCGAGGTGCGGGAGCGCCATCGCGGGCGCATCGCGGCGTTGACGATTACGGCGGCGATCATGACGCTGCTGGCCTTCAACGCGCCGCCGCTGGACTTCATCAACCGCCTGCCGGTCATCCGCACGATGATCCTGTTCTACCACGCGGCCTTCGTGATCTTCGCGCTGCCCCTGCTGGGCGCCATCGGCCTCGAGCACTGGTTTTCCCGGCCGCGCCGCCTGCGCGAGCTGGCCGCGGTCCTGCCCGCCGTGGTCGTGCCGGCCGTGCTGGCCTGGTTGTTGCTCGATTTTCACGGCCCCCTACTCGCCATGAACGACCTGGAGCCCCTGGTCCGCCGCGAGTTGACGATTGCGGCCGCGGCGGCGGCGGCGAGTCTGCTGGTGCTGGGCGCCGGAGCCCTTCGGCCGCGGCCTCGGCTGTGGACGGCCGCGGCGACACTGGTCCTGGCCGTGGACCTCCTCGTGGCGACCCGGGGCATGAGCCCCACCCTGCCGCCGGCGTATGTGTATCCGGACACGGAACTGACACAGTACCTGCAGGAATTGGAGAAGCCCGTGCGGATCGGCGCCGGCGAAGGGGGCATCGTGTCGGGGCTGCTGGCGCCCTATCGCGTCGAGGAGATGCTCGGGTACGACGGCCTCTACCCCGCCCGGATCGTCCGGTTCCAGGAAGCCCTCGGCGCCGACGTGTGGAAGGCGGCCATGCCGCTCCTGTCCATCCGGTATTACCTCCACGACCCGCGATACGAACCGCTCCTGCCGAAGGAGGTGCTCGAGAATCGGCTCGAACTCGTGGCGGAACGGGACGGACTCGAGGTGTACCGCGATCCCGAGGCCCTGGATCGCGCCTTCGTCGTTCCCGAGGCGGAAGTGGTGCCGGAGGCCCGCGATCAGTTTGAGCGGATGCGCCGGGAGAGCTTCGACCCAGCCCGAGTGGCGCTGGTGGAGGAGCCTCTTCCCCAGGGGGCGAACCTGACGTCCGACCCGATTTCCGGGGCCCGCGCCCGGGTCGTCGAGCACACGCCCAACCGTGTGGTCGTGGAAGCGGAAACCCCGCGCGCGGCCATGCTCGTCCTCGCCGACGCTTACTACCCCGGTTGGCGCGCCCGGATCGACGATGGGGCCGCCGAGATCTTTCCCGTCTACACCATCTGGCGCGGCGTGGTGTTGCCGGAAG
>CAYVOE010000531.1:0-3570 GCA_964452795.1 uncultured Nitrospiraceae bacterium | reverse complement strand
CCTCCTACCGTATGGACTTCCACGGAGGGCCGCTCCTCGCAATGACGGGATGTTGTCCCACATGAGCCGTATGTGCGCAGTCCTCCCAGTCCTTTCGCGGGTGGAGCGGATGTCGGTGGCGGGACGACCGCGGTCCATTGCCGGCCTGTGGCGCTGCGTATGTATCCCCTTCGGAGAATAACTTAGGGTGCAGGGGCGTGGTCTTAGAGGCCGAAGCTCGGGCCCCATCGGCGATGGAGGCCCTCTGAGGACACTTGCGTTCAGGACAATTGTGCGCAATCAAGGAGTCGTCGGACAGGTCCGGACATACCCTCCCCTCGAACCGGATGCCTAACCCTTTGATCCTCGGGAATATACCGCGGATCCTCGGTGCCACCCCGCTCGGGCACGGAAATTGCCCTATCCTCATCGACCCAATCGGGGATGGGTAGAGGGCGCCCGGTTCTACACGCAAGGAGCCGCAGGGCCCGCCGTCACTCGAGAAAGCCCGCCCCAGCCGGTGCGAAATCGGAGATGAGACGAGCCATGAGTGAACTTCAACTGTATCTGGCGGACCATCCGTTCTTGCGGGGCATCGACCCCGCCATCCTGAACGAGCTGGCCGCGTGCGCCCAGCACGCCGAGTTCTCCACCGGCGAGTACCTCTTCCGCGCCGGAGAACCGGCCACGGGCTGCTTTCTGATGAGCCGGGGACACGTGGCGCTCGAAGTCTATGACCTCCACGGGGGCCCCTTGCGGGTGCAGACCGTGGGTGAGCCGAGCGTCCTGGGCTGGTCGTGGCTGGTGCCGCCCTACCGGTGGTGCTTCGACGCCCGCGCCCTCGACCGGACCGAGGTGGCCCACCTGGACGGCGAGGCCCTGAGGGAACTGTGCGAACGGAACCCCTCCTTCGGCTACGAATGGGTCAAGCGGTTCACGGCGGTCTTCGCCCAACGGTTGCGCGCCGCCCGGTTCGAGTTGCTGGAGCTCAGCGGCGGCCGGTAAGAGACAAAGGGGAATTACCAGGAAATCCCCTGACTTCCGGACGGAAGAACCGACCCGTTGTCCGCCTTCTTTCGCTTCCCGCAACAGGAGCAAGGAGAACGGCCGTGCATTGGGGCTTCCCGTGCCGACGTCCGGGCCATCCCCTACCCCCAGCCTTTCACCAGCCCCCCAAGTTCGTTGCCACCCTTCCTGCACCGGAAATCCCACCGCGGCGGCTTGCGCCGGCCTCCCCGCTCCCGGGCCCGTACTCCGTAACTTTTACGGATATGGCTTCCGGAAATCCGTAATCACCCGGATGACAGGATGGCGCAAGAGGGGTACGATACGGGGTGAAGCGTTCCCTTGGGACACGCAAACTGGTGGGAGGAGTCTTATGAAACGCATATGGGGATTGCTGCGGGTGACGCCGGCGGTGCTGGCGGTGCTCCTGGTGGGGTGTCCCCGACCGGGGGTCGTCGTGACGCTCAGTCCGTTGACGGCCGACCTCGAAGTCGGAGGCGAATTGACGCTCACGGCCAGTTCGAGCGGCGTCTTCGAGAACAACTACAGTTGGACGGTCAGCGACGACAGCGTGTTGGAGCTGAGCGATACGGAAGGGCGATCCGTCACGGTGACGGCCCTCGCCGAGGGTCATGCCACGGTGACCGTCACGGGCGCCGTCTCGGGCGTGGCCACCAGCGCCGAGATCACGGTGGGCGCCGGATCGGGCGGTCAGACCGTGGTGGTCCTCGGACCCATCCAGGCCCAGCTCAACGTGGGCGACACCTATGAACTCGGAGCCGCTTCGTCGAGCCCGAGCGACACGACGTTCGACTGGACCACCAGCGACCCGGCCGTGGCCGCCCTGAGCGCCGAGCAAGGGACCTCCGTGGTCGTGACGGCCCTGGCGGAAGGCACGGCGGACATCACCGCCACGGGCAGCGCATCCGGCCGCTCGAGTACGGTCCGCGTCGTGGTGGTGGCGGGGTCCCAGGGTCCCGTGATCGTGCCCGGATCGCAACTGGCTCCGGGGCTCCACGTCGAGGTGGAGGAAGTGGTCATCCCCGCGGACCGGCGGCCCCTCGTGCGCCTTGTCCTCACGGATGACGACGGCAACCTGGTGGCGAAGAAGGAGTTGGGCGACGCCCGATTCATCCTGGCCTATCTGGCGCCGGGAGAGGCAGGCGAGATGTCGCGCTTCCTCAGCTACACCACCCGACCGGAAGATCCCGACGGCGTGCCCGGCAGCGGAGACGAGCAAAACCAGGCCGTCTACGACGGCGCGGGACTGAACGGACTGACCACGAACGCCGACGGCTCTCTCACCTACCGGTTCGCCTCGGCGCTGCCGGAGGACTACGACCCCGCGCTCACCCACCAACTCGGCATGCAACTGAGCCGCACCTACGCCATCGACGGGATGGCCTATCCGCTCAACTCCGTGTATGCCTTCCGTCCCGACGGGAATGAGGTGACCGAGCTTCGGGCCGTGTCCGACTCGGCCACGTGCAACGAGTGCCACGTCCGCCTGCAGGCCCACGGGTCGCGGCGCGAGTACCAGTTGTGCACCCTGTGCCACAACACCCAGTCGGCCGACGCCCAGAGCGGCAATTCGGTGGACCTGGCCCAGATGATCCACAAGATCCACCGGGGCGCGGATCTGCCCAGCGTCCAGGGCGGCGACCCGTACCAGATCATCGGGTTCCGGAACTCGGTGCACGACTACTCGACGGTGGTGTTCCCGCAGGACGTTCGCAACTGCCAGGTCTGCCACAACGAGGAGTCCGCCCCGGACGCCGCCGTGTTCAAGACCAAGCCGACCCTGGCGGGCTGCGCCTCCTGCCACGACCGGACCTGGTTCGGTCCGCTGGACCAGGTGCCCGAGGGTTGGACGCGTCACACGGCTGGACCGGCGGCCGACTCGAGCCTGTGCGCCTTCTGCCACACGCCGGACCAGATCGTGAACGCCCATAAGCTGCCCTCTCAGACCGACGACGCGCCGGGCCTCGCCCTGGACATCGAGGAGGTCCTCGCCGACCCGGCCGACGGCACCCTGCGGATCCGGTTCACGGCGATGGACGGCGCGGGCAATCCCATCACCGATCTTTCGGTGCTGGACCGCGTGGGCGCCACCTACGCGTATCCCGCGACAGACTACGAGACCTACGCGTCGGAGACCATCTTCGGAGCCGGCGCCACGGGCACCCTCGCGAGCTCGACCAGCCCCACGGGGCAGTACGACTTCACCTTCGCGTCGAAGCTGCCGGTGGGCACGGACTACACCTTCGCGGTCGCCCTGGAAGGCCGCCGCAACTTCTTCCACGACGGCCGGACGGAGCGCCAGGGTACGGCCACCAACGGGCTCACGTACTTCACGCTGAACGGCGGCACGCCCCGGATGCGCCGGTCGGTGATCGACGAGGCATCGTGCAACAAGTGCCACGGCGAAGTCCGGATGCACGGCGATCTGCGGGTGGGCGCGGACTACTGCGTGATGTGCCACAACCCCAACGAGACCGACGAAGCGCGGCGTCCCGCCGAGGCCATGCCGCCGTCCACCATCAACTTCAAGGACATGATCCACTTCATCCACTCGGGCGAGAACCT
>CAYVOE010000530.1:0-3580 GCA_964452795.1 uncultured Nitrospiraceae bacterium | reverse complement strand
CTGCGCGTGGAGTTCAAGGAGGATACGCTGAACCTCACGCCCCTGAAGCCGGACTGGCTCAAGGAGCATCTCGAGGCCCATCCGGACGCCGTGGACCACATGTTTGTCGACGAATACCCCGTGTTCACGGCGCCCACGGCGCAACTGCGCGAATTCGTCGAGGAATGCCTCAAAGTGGAAGGCGCCTTCTCCGACCCCATCGTGCTTAAGAAAAAAGACGGCCAGACCCCGGCCCCGACCGACGGATAGCGGGACCGTTTGGAGCGCGAAACGCCCCCTTTTCTTGCGTCGGGGACTTTCCAGGCGCTATACTCGAAGAGATAGCGACACTTCATGCCGGTGCCGGGGCGAATACGTTTTCCATGCGCATCCACCTGAGTCTGGGCAGCAACGTGGGCGACCGCATATCCCATTTGCGCTCGGCCCTCGAGGCCCTGGACCGATGGGAAGGCGTCCGGGTCACGGCGGTGTCGCAGGTCTATGAAACGGAGCCCGTCGGCAAGACCGACCAGCGCGCGTTCCTCAATCTGGCCGCAGAGATCGAGACGGACTTGGATCCGCTTGAACTCCTGAATGCGGCCAAGGCCGTCGAGCGCGCCGGAGGACGGGTGCCGGGCGAGCGATGGGGCCCGAGGCCGATCGACATCGACATCGTGCTCTGGAGCTCGCGGGTGTGGGAAAGCGAAAAGTTGACCCTCCCCCATCCGGCGTTTCGCGAGCGGGCCTTCGTGCTGGCGCCGCTGGCGGAGATCGCGGCCGACGCCGTGGACCCGGTTACGGGCCTTACGGTGGCTCAACTGGCCGCTCGACCCGAGGTGCAGGGTCGCGTCGAGCGGAAGGGCCCTTTATACCACTGAACCGCTCCGCTTGGAGCCCCAAACGGGACCGGGACGGATCGATCGTCACGGTTCAGGAGGATGCAGCGTTGCCGCGCGTCACGGCTGTCTCGCTCAAGGAGCGAAAGGCGGCGGGCGAGAAGATCGCCATGCTCACCGCCTACGACTATCCCACGGCCCGCCTCATGGACGAAGCCGGCCTCGACGTGATCCTGGTGGGGGATTCCCTCGGCACGGCCGTCATGGGCCTGCCCGACACCCTCGGCGTCACCATGGACATCATGGTCCACCACACCCGGATGGTGTCGCGCGCCGTCGAGCGCGCCCTGGTGGTGGCGGACATGCCTTTCCTATCGTACCAGGTGTCTCCGGAAGAGGCGTTGCGTAACGCCGGACGGCTGGTGATCGAAGGCGGAGCCCAGGCCGTCAAGCTCGAGGGGCCCGCGGAAACGTTCGGCCCGGCCATCGACGCCATCCGAAGCGCGGGCATCCCCGTGATGGGCCATATCGGGCTGACCCCCCAGTCGATCCACCAAATCGGCGGATACAAGGTGCAGGGCCGCGACCCCGACGCCCCCCAGCGTCTCAAGGAGGAGGCCCAGGGGCTCGAGGCGGCGGGCTGCTTCGCCATCGTGCTCGAACTGGTCACGGCGGATCTGGCGGCGGAGATCACGGAGCTGCTGTCCATCCCCACCATCGGCATCGGCGCGGGGGCGCGCTGCGACGGCCAGGTCCTGGTGGTCCACGACATCCTGGGGTTGGGGCTCTACACCCGGTTCCGAAAGGTCTACGCCGATCTGCAGGCGCCCATGCAGCAGGCCTTCGTCGACTACGTGCGGGAAGTGAAAGAGGGCGCGTTTCCGGGCAAGGAGCACGAGTTTCAATGATGGTAATCCGCACCCCGGACGAAATGCGGGCGTGGTCGGAGGAACGGCGGCGGGAAGGGCGCAGCGTCGGGCTCGTGCCCACCATGGGGGCGCTTCACGAAGGGCACCTGTCGCTGATCCGCGCCGCCGTGGCCGAGAACGACGTCGCCGTGGTCAGCATCTTCGTCAACCCCACCCAGTTCGGGCCGAACGAGGACTTTGCCGGCTATCCCCGCACCTTCGACGCGGACCGCGCAAAGGCCGAGGAAGCGGGCGCCACGGTCATCTACGCCCCCACGGCCGAGGCCATGTATCCCCCGGGATACGCCACCTACGTCGAGGTCGAGGGCCTGGGCGAGCACCTTTGCGGGCGGTCCCGGCCCGGCCATTTCCGCGGCGTGGCCACGGTGGTGGCGAAACTGTTCAACGCGGTCCGGCCGCACCGCGCCTACTTTGGCCGGAAGGACGCCCAGCAATGCGCCATCATCCGGCGCATGGCGCGGGACCTCGATTTCGGCATCGAGATCGTCGAGATGCCCACGGTGCGGGAACCCGACGGGCTCGCCCTCAGCTCGCGCAACCGCTACCTCAGCGAGAAGGAACGCCGCGAGGCCCTCGCCCTGCACCGCGGCCTGGAAGCGGGCCGCCGCGCGCTGGAATCGGGCGAACGCGATCCCGCGCGGGTGGTGGCGGCGGTGCGCCGCGAACTCGAGCGAGCGGACGGGGTGAACGAGGACTATATCGAGCTGGTAGACGCCGAGACGATCCGGCCCGTGGACCGCGTGGCGGGGAAGGTGCTTCTGGCCGTGGCCGCCCGCGTGGGAAATGCGCGGTTGATCGATAACATTGAATACGAGGTATCCGACTGATGCTGTTGACCCTGCTGAAGAGCAAGATCCATCGCGCCGTCGTCACCGAGGCCGATCTCAATTACACGGGCAGCCTGACCATCGACGCCGATCTCATGGACGCCGCCGACATGTACCCCTACGAGAAGGTCCAGGTGCTCAACGTCAACAACGGCGCCCGATTCGAGACCTACATCATCGAAGGCGAACGGGGCAGCGGCGTCATGTGCCTCAACGGGCCCGCCGCCCGCCAGGGCCAGAAGGGCGACATCATCATCGCCCTCACCTACGTGCAGGTCGAGGCGGAGAAGGCCCGGGGCTACCGCGCCAAGACGGTCTTCGTCGACGATCACAACCGCATCACCGGCATCGAGCCCACCCACGAGACCGAGTGAGCCGTCGCGGAAACGCGCGCGTACCCTCTTGACAAGAAAGGGCCCGTGCCGGATTATGGTGCCGTTCCCGTTCCAGTACCCGTCCCCGCTTTACTCGCTGTGGTCCGATGCACACGCGGTCTGTCATGTACAGGAGGGCACGGTATGGACAAAGCAGAGGCCAACGAACGGTTCCAGCACGCCGACACGCTGTACCGCCAGGAGCGGTACGACGAGGCCCTGGTCGAGCTCGAGCGGCTGGAACCGTACTACCCGGACAACCACCGCATCCTGAGCGCCAAGGCCCGCACCCTGGAACACCTCGCCCGGTATCAGGAAGCGGCGGTCATCTACGAGCGCCTCCTGGACGAGTTCGGCTACGAGAAGGTGCGTCCGCGCTATAACCGGGTGATGGATTTGATCGCCGGGCCGGAGGGCGGCGACGGCGAAGACGACGAATGGACCGAGCCCCGCCGGCGCTTCCGCATCAAACCCGTTCGTCTCATCCTTCTTATCCTTATCCTGATCGGCATGTATTTCGAATACATCCCCGTCGGGCTCGGCGTCACGTTCATCGTCGCCTACTTCGTTGTAAAGTACGCCCTGCGCCTCCTCTTCTCGGGCGTCCTGCGCCTGCTCTTCTCCATCCCCTTCAA
>CAYVOE010000529.1:0-3603 GCA_964452795.1 uncultured Nitrospiraceae bacterium | reverse complement strand
GCGTGCTTATCCCCATCGGGGCGTTTCTACACGCCCGGCCTCGCCGCTCCGGCCCGGTCTGCCTCCCCCCGGTTCTCATCCATCATGGCGGCCGCGCACGCGGCTTGGGGGCTCGCAATGACGGGTGGGGGCAGGCCCGGCGTACCATTCAGTGCAGTCCTCGTCATCTTACGGTGGGGCCAACGTCCATCCGGGGATGGCCGCGCCCGGGTCTATTGCGTGAGGAGTCGGGCGAGGGGGCCGGCGACGTCCTGGCCGGTCTTCTTTTCGAAGGCGGCGAACATGGGCGAAGGGTTGCACTCGAGGACCACGAACCGGCCGTCCGAGCGGATGAGGTCGACGCCGGCAAAGGCCATGCCGCAGGCCCGGGCGGCGGTCACGCAGGCGCGGCGCTCGTCCGGGGAGAGGCGCGTCGGTTCCACCGATTCCTCGGCGCGACGGTAGTCGATCTCAGGCGAACGGATCTCCGCCGCGGCCACCGCGCGGCCCCCCACCACGTAGACCCGGACCGGTACCCCCGGGACGTACTCTTGAAACAAGACCGGCGCCACCCGAAGGGCCTCGAGCCGCTCTGACGACAGGTCTTCGGGCGTCACCTTGCGGACGGTGGCGCCGCCCGCGAGGGGCTTGTACACGAGGTCCGGATACTCGCGGGCGAACCGACGCACCGCCGCCGGGTCGTTGGTGGCCAGCCACGCGGGCACGGGCAGGCCCGCCCGGCCCAGCCGCTCGAGCTGGAACGGCTTTCGGCTGTGCTGGTCATTCGCTTCGAGCCCGTTCACCAGCCGAACGCCCCGCGCTTCGAGGCCGAGGATCAGCGATTCCAGGAGGGCCCGTTTCTCGTCGCACTGGGCGATGAGGCCGCGGGGGCGCTCGCGCAGGTCGTCTTCAAACCCCGGCGTCAGGGGATGACAGGCCAGGGCGCGCAGATAGGCGGATCGGAACTCGGGCAGGGGTCGCCGGCCCAGCCGGACCGATTCGATGGAAAGGGAGATGCGCGGACCGTCGGGGAACCGCACCGCGTCCAGTCGGACGGGCCGGGCTCCGCGCGCGGAGAGTTCGGCGCCGACACGCCGGGCCTGAACGTCGTCAGGCCCGGCGATCAGCAGCACGTTCATCTTCGAGGGTTACTTGCTCTTGAGCGCTTCTTCGCCGATGGCGAGGGTCGTCACGAGTCCGTCGGGCCGGACAGACAGGGCCGTCGCCGGGCGTTCCAGCTCCTCGATATACAGTTTCCGTGTAATCGCTTTGGTTCGCTTCATGGTACCGTGCCTCTGTCGCTATGGGGGGATTCTCTTTGGCCCCGCTTGGGGCCGGATGTCTCTCACGTAAGTTTACCCCAAAAGCGACGAAGTGTTACAAATGGCTATGCGATGTCGGCGGGTTCCGTGAATCGGGCCTATCGCTCCGGGAGCAGGGGGCCGAGAAACTCGTCCAGGGCCGACTCGTAGATCGCCTCGGACACGCCGAAACAGTCGTTGTGGCCGCCCTCGATGTCCACGAACACCTTGGGTTCGCGGGCCCTTTCATAGAGCCGACGTCCGTGACGGTAGGGCACCAGCTCGTCCTTCGGACTGTGGAGGATGAGCAGGGGCGCGTCGATGCGGTCTATCTTGCTTTCCGTGTCGAACCTGTGCCGCACCATGAGGCGCCCGGGCAGGATGGGGAACACCTCGCGGGCCATGTCCGCCATCGAGAGAAAGGGGCTCTCGAGGACTACGGCGGCGGGCTTGGTCTCGAGGGCGAGCTCCGCCGTCACCGCGCTTCCCAGGGAACGCCCGATGAGAACGATCTCCTGCGGTGGGACGCCTCGGTGCCGAACCAGGTGGTTCCACATGGCGCGGGCGTCGGCGTAGCACCGGCGCTCCGAAGGACGCCCCGTGCTCAGGCCGTATCCGCCGTAGTCGTAGAGCAGCACGTTCAATCCCAGGCGCCGGTAGACCGGCATGGCGTACATCCACAGGGCCAGGTTGCCGCCGTTTCCGTGAGAGAAGAGGACCGTGCCCCGGGCCCCGTCGACCGGCAGGAACCATCCGTGGGTGGTTTCCCCCATCACCTCGAGCCGGACGTCCTCGAAGTCCCAGCCGACGTCGGCCGGCGTTTCGTCGAGGGGCCCTCGGGTGGCCGGAAAGATCATCCAGGTCTGACATCCCGCAAGCCCCAGCGCCAGCGCGGCATACCCCAGCGCCCCGCAACCCAGCAGGTAAACAATCATCCGCGATATTCTCCGACGACGAACGGTTTCCAAGGCCTTGTCATCCGGTGCTCCGGCCGATTGCGCTTTTGGTTCGGCCGGGTCCTTCGTGTATTCTATAAAGGTTTCGTGTCATCGTCATTTTGGGGCCACCTGGGGGAAAACCGGCCATGGAAGACTACAACATTTCGCTCGATGCGCGCCGCATGCCGGACGCGTGGTACAACATCACGGCGGACCTGCCGAAGCCCATGGAGCCGGCGCTGCACCCTGCGACGCATCGGCCGCTGGAGGCCTCGGACCTCGAACCCATCTTTCCGAAAGAGCTGATCCGGCAGGAGATGTCTTCCGAACGGTGGGTGTCCATCCCGGGTGAAGTCATGGACATCTACCGCCTGTGGCGGCCCACCCCCCTGCGGCGCGCGTATCGGTTGGAACGGGCCCTCGACACGCCCGCCCGCATCTACTACAAGAACGAGAGCGTCAGCCCCGGCGGCAGCCACAAGATCAACACCGCCGTGCCTCAAGTGTACTACAACAAGCGCGAAGGCATCGTCGAAATGACCACCGAGACGGGCGCGGGCCAGTGGGGAACGGCCCTGTCCATCGCCTCGAGCATGTTCGGCGTCAAGTGCACGGTCTACATGGTGCGCGTCAGCTACGAGCAGAAGCCCTACCGCCGGATCCTCATGCAGAGCTACGGCGGTCGCGTGGTGCCCAGCCCCAGCGACACCACCGAGTCGGGCCGCGCCTTCCTCGCCCAGGCCCCCGATACGAACGGCAGCCTCGGCATGGCCATTTCGGAGGCCGTCGAGGTGGCGGCCCGGAGCGGCGGCACGGTGAAGTACGGTCTCGGCAGCGTGCTCAACCACGTGCTGCTCCACCAGTCCGTCATCGGCCTCGAGGCCCGGCTGCAGCTCGAGTCGGTGGGCGAGTATCCCGACGTGGTGATCGGATGCTGCGGCGGCGGCTCCAATCTCGGCGGGATCGCCTTCCCCTTCGTTCGCGACTTGCTCACGAACGGTCGCCAGACCGAATTCCTCGCCGTCGAGCCCACGGCGTGCCCGACCCTCACCCGAGGGCTCTACGCCTACGACTACGGCGACACGGCCCGGCTTACGCCGCTTCTCAAGCAGTACACCCTCGGCCACAACTTCCTGCCCCCGGGCATCCATGCGGGCGGGCTCCGCTATCACGGGGTCGCTCAGCAGGTGGCGTTCCTGGTGAAGGAAGGTTACATGAAGGCCCGGGCCTATCCCCAGACCCCGGTGTTCGAGGCCTGCCTGCTCTTTGCCCGCCAGGAGGGGATCCTGCCGGCGCCGGAGAGCGGCCACGCCATCCGGGCGGCCATCGACGAGGCCCTGCGGTGCAAGGAGTCCGGCGAGGCCCGGACCATCCTCTTCAACCTC
>CAYVOE010000528.1:0-3613 GCA_964452795.1 uncultured Nitrospiraceae bacterium | reverse complement strand
TGTTGGTCACGCGCCTGGTGTGGCCCAGGGTATAGTGATCCCGCATCTCGATGGCGTTGACCAGCACCACCAGGGTGTCGTGATAGGCCCGCTCGAGCTTGGCCACGAACTGGGCGTTCCGAATCGCGATGGCCGCCGGACCCGCCAGGGCCACCAGCAGCTCGAGGTCGCCCTTGTCAAAGGCGTTGCGAGTCCCTCGGGTGTCCACGTAAAGCACCCCCAGGATCTCGTTCTGGTGCTTCAGGGGCGTGCACATGGCCGAGGAAATGTTCTGAGCGATAATGCTCATGTGCGCCTGGAACCGGGAGTCGTCGGCGGCGTTGCTCGTCAGCACGGCCTCCCCGTTCTCGAAGGCCCGCTGCACGATGGACGAGCTGATGGTCACCTGGGTCTGGCCTTCACCAAACTTGGTGTACTCCGTCACCAGTTCCCCTGTACGCTCGTCCTTCAGTAAAATCACCCCGTTGTGGGCCGGCACCAGCCGGAAAATCTGATCCATCACCCGCTCGAACAGGCGTTTCGAGTCCCGTTCGCTCGAGATGATCTGGTTCGCTTCATAGACCGCCGCCAGCCGCTCCTGAAGCTCCTGCAACTGCTCGGGCGAGGCCCCCGCGCGCGGCGCATGGAAGAACGTCTGATACACGCTGTCCACCGCCGACGCCTGGAGGTTGCTTCCCTCGTCCGGCGCAAAGAAGACGCTGCTGGACCGCTCCGATTCCCGGGTCGCCGCGGCCGCGCCGCTCTCGAAGCGCAACTGCATGGGTCCGATGTGGATGATGTCCCCGTCGGAAAGGCGGTACTCGAGGATGCGCCGATTGCCGATATAGGTGCCGTTCCCGCTGCTCAGGTCGCGCAGGAATACTCCCTTGGGCGTGCGTTCGATTACCGCGTGGTGGCGGGATACCTGCATGTCGTTCAGTTGAAGGCCGTTATCCGGACTCCGTCCGATTGTCAGCGTATCGCCGACGGCCACCACCTGGCCTTCCTGAGGCCCCCCGAGTATAACGATACGGTCCTTGGTCATGCTCCCACGCTCCGCCCGGGATAGGACATGTCCCATTATGAAACGTTTCCGCCTGGATTAGGGATCGTATCACAAATGTCCAGGGCCTTCCAGTTTGCGCATGTGTTGTTTTGACACAAATTCGGAACAAAGCCGCGATCCGAACCGCAACAGCGCCCGCAATTTTTCGCCGCCCATCGGGCCCACGCCGTTCTGAAACAATCGGGGAGGCAGGCCGGATTTCCACCCCTTCCCCCTCCGCAAGAAAAATCCGGCTCCGTCTTGACCCGTCCCGCGACGCGCCTATAATGGATCGATACAGAAAGCGCCTCGGGGCAGACGACGAACCATGAATCTCATACAGCCCATGCTCGATTTCTACGGCTTGCGGGAACAGCCCTTTGCCGCCACGGCGGACCCCGCCTATTTCTATGCGCCCCGGGAGTACAAGGAGTGCCTGTTCCGGATCTGGACGGCCGTCGAGGGCGGGCACGGACCGGTCATCGTCCTGGGACGGGGCGGCATGGGCAAGACGATACTCCTGCGCAAGGTTCTGGCCGATATGGCGGCCGACGCGGATCGCTACGAGACCGCCGTCGTCGCGTCGCCGAGTCCCGCCTGGACCGGTTTTCTTCTCCTCGAAACCTTGCTGGACCGCCTGCACCTGGCTCCCGAGCGGCGATCCTACGACGTGTGGATGGAGGCGCTGAACCGGTACCTGCTCGAGGATCCGGATCGCCTCCGCATTCTGCTCGTCGACGACGCCCAGAACATCGCCAAACCGAGCGCCCTCGAGGTGTTGCGGCTGACGCAGAACCTCGAGACGCCCCAGCGCAAACTGCTGAATCTGGTGATGTTCGGCCAGTTGGAGTGGGCCGAGTCGCTTCGAGCCGCCCCCGGCCTCGCCGGACGCGCGTCCGTCGTCTACGTCCTGCCGCCCTTCTCCCTGGAAGACACGCGGCGCATGGTCGAGTTCCGGCTCCGGCAGGCCGGCGCGGCCGACGGAGGGCCTTTCTTCTCCGAGGAATCGGTCCAACTGGCCCACGAATACGCGGAAGGCGTGCCGGGCGCCGTGGTGACGGTGTGTCGGAACGCCCTGGCGGTGGCCGCACGGCTGGGGCAACGCGAAATCGGCAAGGAGATCGTCCTCTACACCCTCGAGAAGACGACCCTGCCCGACCTCGACTTGGATGGCGATCCCACGACGCCGGATCCCGCCGACCTGACCGAACCGGAGCCCGGATCGAGCGCCGTTCGCCCGAATTCCAGCCGCTCCCGCATCCCCCGGGCCCTCGAGGAACACGCCAACGAGCTCCTCCTCCGCGTGGCCCGGAACCGCGGCCTGGAGTAGACGTCCCATGCGCTTCCCCCGGGACGGCTTCCAAGCTTCGCCCCGCCGCGCCGAGGCCCTCTCCGCACTCCTCGCCACCCGACTGGACGAGGACCTGTTCGGAAATGGGCTGGCCGCGCCTTTGCCCGAAGACCAACGCCGCCAATTGCTGATGTCGGGCCATGTCCGGACGCGCCAGTCGCCCGACGAGGATCCGTCTGTCCCGCCCGCGCCCTATCCGCAACAAGATGGCAGCGATTCGGTGTCCGCCCTGCCCAACCTGGCGGAAGCGGAGGAGCTGATGCGCGAGATGGCCGCCCAGCCGCGCGACCTGGGCGACGCACCCGACGCCGGCCCCTCCGCCGAATCCAACCTCTGGGACGACTAAAACCGATTATTGGGCGCGCGGTGTCAAGAATTGTTCAAGACTGAAGAACAGTGATTCCTCGCTTCACACATGTTCCCAAGAATCCTGTGGACAATCGAGGACAAATAGGCTAGACTGGGTGCCGTAGTAGTACCGGGGGGGGACAACTCACAAGTCGGCTCAGGCGGAGCGGGCACGGAGCGAGGAGTTGGCCCATGCTGAATCACTGCCCTGCGAACATCCAGGAACAAGTCCAGTCCCTCGAAGGTCTGGCCGTACTCCCCGAAGTGGTGACTCGTGTGCTGGACGTGGTCCAGGACGAATCGCGTACCGCCCTGGACCTCGCCCAGGAAATCGAAATGGACCCGGACCTGGCCGGAAAGGTCCTCCGTCTCATCAATTCCCCCTGCTACGGCGCCCGAAGGGTCACCACCGTCCCCGACGCCGTGATCCTGCTCGGTTTTGACGAGATCGAGCGCATCGCCCTGGCCGTGTCGATCGTGGGGATATTCGGAC
Source organism: uncultured Nitrospiraceae bacterium (assembly GCA_964452795.1). Classification (GTDB taxonomy): domain Bacteria; phylum Hydrogenedentota; class Hydrogenedentia; order Hydrogenedentales; family SLHB01; genus CAYVOE01. Next base: position 397 of record CAYVOE010000528.1, on the reverse strand, counting down.
AGGACCGGCCGGGCGTCAAGGCGCTGCGCCTGCTGTGGCGTCACAGCCTCGCCTGCGCCGTGGCGGCGGGCGTCATCGAACAGCGCAACCGCGACCGCCGGCCCGATTTGCGGTGCGCCCACCTGGCCGGACTCCTCCACGACATCGGCAAGGCGGTCATTGCCCTCTACTTCCCCGAGGAGCAGGCGCGCATCGACCGGTTGATGGTCACCACGGGTATGTCGCTCTTCGACGCCGAGCGCGAGGCCCTGGACGGCGTGACCCACTGCGAGATCGGGGGCTGGCTGGCCGAGCGCTGGGACATGCCGGAAGGCGTGGTCCGCGCCGTGGCCCTGCACCACGCGCCGGACGAGGCCTGCGAGGCGGAGCCGCTGGTTCACGCCACCCACGTCGCCAA
>CAYVOE010000527.1:0-3617 GCA_964452795.1 uncultured Nitrospiraceae bacterium | reverse complement strand
CAACCCCCAAGGCATCCCATAGGTAAAGATGGCCGCGTCGCTCAGGCGTAGGTACACATCGAAGGCGTGGGCGCAACCGAAGGCTACCCCTCCGCACGTCTGTACCCCCACAGGAGTCCGCTCCTCGCAATGACGGGGAGGGGAAACCTCATGGTCCCGCTGGGCGCAGTCCTCGTCGTCCTCCGTGGGGATGCCATCGCACACGAGCCCAGCGAGCGCAGTCCTCGTAGTCCTGCGACGGGGAGTGTCATGGCGCAGAAGCGGGTTGATCGCAGTCCTCGGCCGGGTCGGGGGCCGGCAAGGGCGAAGGGAGTGCCCCTCTCTGCGCACGGCCGTTACGCCGTCGGGCCGGGCACGTGCACCCGGGGGTAGGACCGGGGCGAGGCGCGGTACTCGCGCGGGCTGACGCCGCACACGCCGACAAAGGCGCGCGTGAAGGCGGAGGTGTAGGAATACCCTACGTCGTGGGCCACCTCCGACACGGATTTCCGGGGGTCGACGAGGGCGCGCTGGGCATGGGCCATGCGGACCCGCAACACGTACTCCCGGTAGGACAGGCCCAGCCGCTCCTGGAACAACCGGCCCAGGGTGCTGTCGGAGATCCCGACGCTCGCCGCCGCTTCCGCCCGCGGGAGGGGCGCGTCCAGCCGGTTCTCAATGAGACGGCAGACCTCGCGGACGACCTGGCCGTCGGGCGCCGCCTGCAGTCCGGAGCTTTCCACGACCTGGAGCAGATGGCTCCGGATCCACGACGCCATGTCGTCGAGGGTCTGCAGGAACGGGAAATCGTAGATGTACCGCAGCCGGATGGGCTCGATGGCCCGGGGGTCCGCCCCGTGGCGCGTCAGCCGCTCGAGGTAGTTCTCGACCAGCCGGGTAAACAACACGCGGCGCAGGTCGGCCGCCCGTTCTCCCACGGTGGCGATGACGCGCAGGGCCCGCTCGAAGCTGTGGGCCGCCGGTTCCCGGTCCGCGGCGTCCAGGGCGTCTTCCAGGTTGTCCACGATCTCCGCCAATTGACCGAGGAATCGGTCCTCGTCCTCCTTGGGCTCCCGTGGCCGCCAGCCGTCCGGAAGGCTCCCCAGCCAGAGGGCGTGCCGCGCTTCCCGGTAGGACTCCGGCAGACGCGCCGGGTTGCCGTAGTCGGGACCGACGCCCACCAGCACCGGCGCACGAAGCCGGCTCCGAATCCAGGCGCGGACGGTGTCCGCCGCCTCCTTGAGCAGCAGCGTCCTCAGATGGGCGTTGCGCGTCTCGGGTATGTGCAGCAACAGGACCGCCTCGCTCGGCACAACTGAAGCCGGCAGCGCGTCGGGTAGGTCCCGGGGGATCTCGTGCAGCAATTCCATAAGCTCGAGAAACAGGGCCCGGTGGCGCTCCACGGTCAGGCTCAGGACCTCCCGGTCCGTGGGGTCAATCTGGATGACGATGACGGCCGTGGGAAGCCCTCTCAATCCGATGGACCGGGCCCGTTCGAGGAGTTCGTCCTGCGGCGCGACGCTCCCGCAAAGGAGCATCTCCGCGAAGTCCCGTTCCCGGTAAAGCTGCGCCCGGGCGAGCTGCCGTTCCTGGGCCGCGAGGCTTACAATGTTTTCCCAAAGCCCGGCCACGGTCTGGGCGGTCGCTTCGATCTGCGACATCAAGCTTTCGAAGGCCGCGTCCGACAGCCGGGTCAGCCGCCAATAGGCCTTTTGCATTCGCTCCCGGTCCAGGCCGGGTATATCCGCGATGCGCTTCCACACCCCCTCGAAGCTCGAAGGCGAATGGCCGTCCCGGAGCGCCATGCCCACGCTGATGAGGCCCACGCACGCCCCCTGCACCACCACGGGCGTCATCGAATCCATCAGCCCCGCGTGACAAATGTACGCGTGCATCCGTTTGCCGGAGGCGACGCGGCGTGTGGCATGCCGGTCGCACGCCAGGCACCGCCGCTTTCCCTCTTCGCATGACCGCATCAACGAACAGAACTCTTTCATGGACTCTTCGAAGCTGGGACTCGCCACCAGATCGAATTCGCAGTGGCCGAAGTCGGAGTGAGGCCGCTCCATCAACGGATCGCCGCCCAACGCGTCTTTCATGCGCTCTCGCCGAAAGAAGACGCCTCCGCCGCCGCACCCCGTGTTGCGGCACACCAGTTCCAGATGCTTCTCGAGAAGCGCGAAAGACGGAGATAACCGCCGCTTGACCCGCGTCACCACGTCCCGCATTTCCGGATTCTCCCGCATATCCCGACCCATTTCCCTGACGGAGAATTTCCGCGTCTCCTATTCCCGGCGATTAATGATAACGATGGCGCGAAAATGTTAAAATTCGGCCCGCAAAGGATGCTTATATACATCCGTCTTGTAGCAGCGGATCGAGAGCGAGTCAAGTGATGGGGAAATGCGCCGCGGACATGCGGCCCAACGGCACGAAAGGGGGGAGCGCCGGCAGGCTTTTCGCGGTCGAGAGCAAAATCGGCTACGTTTCGTTTGGCGGGATTCTGTCCCGCAAGCACAGATCAATAATCGAGAGGACTTATGCAATGAGAGACAGCAAACGGGGTTTTACCCTCATTGAGTTGCTGGTCGTCATCGCCATCATCGGCATCCTGGCGGCCATACTCCTGCCCGCCCTTTCCCGGGCCCGGGAAGCCGCCAACCGCGCTTCGTGCCAGAACAACCTCAAGCAGTTCGGCATCATCTACAAGATGTTCAGTTCCGAAAACAAGGGCATGTTCCCTCCGGGACAGCGCACCTGGATGCACAACGGCGTCTGGGTTATGACATGGATGCAGGGGCTTCCCGGTCAGGCCATCTATCCGGACTATTGGACCGACCCGAGCATCGCCATCTGCCCTTCGGACTCGCGGTCCAAGTGGGATCCCTATAACGGCTTCCTCCCGAACGGGCTCGGAATCGAGAGCGACTACGCCGCCGGGATTCAGAAGGTGGCGGCCCGAGTGGCGGCCGACGGCAATCCGGCCGTGGGCAAGGCCTGTCTGAACTTCCAGCTCAGCGTGCCCGTTTCCTACTACTACATCGGCTATGCCACGTCGACCACGAGCCAGGTGATGGACGTTTGGTTCATCCTCGCTTCGTGGTGGTCGATCCTTAACCCCACTTCGTTTGTCGGAGCCAACGGCGCGGCCGCCTACGGCTGCCCCGACTACGGGCTTTGGGGCACCGACACCGTCGTGAACGTGGACGACATCGGCTCCACCCAGATCACCAACTGGAGCCCGCGCAAGGACGGCTGGCTCGACGACGGCAACCAGCCCTTCCCGACCCAGTATCCCCGCCTCAAGGAAGGGATCGAGCGGTTCTTCATCACCGACATCAACAACCCCGCCGCCGGCGCAAAGGCCCAGAGCAACATCGCCGTCATGTGGGACACCTGGGCCAGCAACCAGATCTACGGCGGCGGTGCGCCGGGCTCGAACGTGGCGCTGTTCAACCACGTCCCGGGCGGCTCGAACGTCCTCTACATGGACGGCCACGTGAGCTTCGTGAAGTACAACCAGGGTTACCCCATCGAATCGAGGGGCAGCGGAAACGAGCTTCGTCAGCACATGGTGCTCTACGCTCCGCTCTGCGGCGGATACGAGTAGCGGTCGCGAAGCACAAGCACCTGTGGTA
>CAYVOE010000526.1:0-3630 GCA_964452795.1 uncultured Nitrospiraceae bacterium | reverse complement strand
CGGGAAGCCGCGAACCGCGCGTCGTGCCAGAACAACCTCAAGCAATTCGGACTCATTTTCAAGATGCATGCGGGCGAAAACAAGGGTCTGTTCCCGCCCCAGCAGCGGTATCGCATCGGCGGCATAGGCTTCTTCATGGGTATGGCGTCGGACACGCTGTATCCGGAATACTGGACGGACCCGAACATCGTTGTGTGTCCGTCCGACTCCCGGGCGACGGCGAACCGGTTCCAGAATTCTCTCCCCGAGGGCGGCCTGGCCATCCCGGAGGACCTCGCGGGGGCCGTGCAAAACGACGTGATCGGCAGCACCCCCGCGGCTCACGCCTGCCGGCACGCGCTGCTTTCGCACCCCATATCGTATATTTACTCGTCCTTCGCGGTGACCAACGCGGGGCAGGTTATCGGTGTGGGGGTCATCCTTGGCAATCGGGGATGGAACGCCGGCGTGAAGGAACAGTTTACCCAGCCGGAGCTGGGCAACGTGGGGTGTCCGACCACCTGGAATCACGTGACCTGGTACAACGACTCGGAGCAGGACATTTCGAGCTCCGACGTGACGAACTACCTGTGGGGCGGCTGGCATGACGGGAGCGGCGTGTTTCCGCCGCTGCACCGGCTCAAGGAAGGCATCGAGCGCTTCTTCATCACCGACATCAACAATCCGGCCTCGGGCGCCCGGGCCCAGAGCAACATCATCACCATGTTCGACGCCTGGGGCACCACGTGGACCTGGGGTCCCCCGGAAGACCGGGACCAGGTGGCGCGGTTCAACCACGTGCCGGGCGGATCGAACGTGCTGTACATGGACGGCCACGTCGAGTTCAAGCGCTACGGGGAGCAGCCCCTGCCGCCGGCGAACGCGGACGGCCAGAACGACCTCAACCGCCATGCGGCCTTCAACATGCCGAGCTTCGGCGGCACGGGCTGATGCCGGTGTGAGATGAATCCGCGGCAAGTTCCCGAGAACGTTCGGTTCCCGCAGACCGGCCGCCAACTCAGGACCCCGACCCGGCGCCCGGACCCCTCCGGGCGCCGGTTTCCACAATGACCGCAACACGCACCCACGGGCTAAGGAAGATCGAGTTATGACTCAGGAAACGGTGGCCGAACGGCCCCTCTCCCGCCTCCGCATTACAGAATCCCCGCGATTCCCGTCGTCGCTGCGCCTGGCCGGCGACTGGGGCGACGCGCTTCGCCGCTCTTGCGACCAGTGGACGCTGAAAGTGGATGAAGACGTGCTGCTCCAGGGATTTCGCAAGCGGCCGGGGCCGCGACCTTTCTCGGGCGAGCACATCGGCAAATGGGCGCTGGGCGCGCTGGACATGAACCGGTGCCTGTCCGACGAGCGGCTGGATGCCAAGATCCGCCGCGTCGTCGAGGAATGGGTGACGTGTCAGGAAGACGACGGCTACCTGGGCACCTATGAGCAGAAGGACCGGTGGTGCGGCGGCATCCCCCACCCCACTCCGTTCTTTTTCTGGCCGGCGCCGCGTCCGTTGCCGAACAGTTGGGATCTGTGGGTCCACAAATACGCCATCCTGGCTCTCCTCGAGTACCACGGGTACACGCAGTGGGCGCCGGCGCTGGTGGCGGCGCGGTGCGCGGCCGACCTGGTGATCCGCGAATTCGGGCCCGACAGCCCGCGCGATCTCAACCGCACGGACGAGCATCAGGGCCTGGCCAGCGGCTCGATCCTCGAGCCCATGGTCCTGCTCTACCGCCGGACGGGCGACGAGCGGTACCTCGAGTTCGCGCGCCGCATCGTCACCGAGTTCTGGGAACGAGACGACCCCGACGGACCGCGCGTGATGCCCATCCTCCGCCGGCGCGGCGCCATCCACCGCATTGGCCGCGGCAAGGCCTACGAGATGATGAGCTGTTTCGTGGGGCTGGTGGAGTACGGCCGGGCCACGGGCGACGCCGAGATCCTCGAGTGCGTGCGCGACGCCCGGGACCGCATCGCCGACATGATGCGCTATCCCACCGGCGGAATGAGCCACAGCGAGTGGTTCACCTTCCCGGGGGAACTGTCGGAACGGGCCAACATCGAGACCTGCGTCGCCTTCACCTGGATCCAGCTCAACCTGCGCCTCTTCGAGGCGACGGGCGAAGAGCGCGCCCTCAATCTCGCGGAAGAGACGGCGTGGAACCAGCTCTTGCCGTCGCTGTGCCCCGACGGCAGCACCTGGACCTATCACCTGCCCGTGACGGGGCCGAAACGGTTCGCCCGGCGCGGCGGCCAGGAAGGCGACGAGGGCGGCGCCCTCACCTGCTGCCACACCAACGGACAACGCGGGCTGGCGTTGTTTCCCAAGTACTACTACACGGACGACGCGGACGGCGCCCTGTGCGTGAACTTCTACGGGGCTTCCACGGCGGAGATCGAGCTTTCCGGCGTGGGGACGGTGCGGGTCGAACAGCACACGGCCTATCCGCGCGACGGCGCCGTCGAGTTGCGCCTGACGCCGGAACGCGGCGGAAGCTACACGGTTCGGCTGCGGCGGCCGGACTGGGCCTCGACGATGCGGGTGGACGGTCAGCCCGTGGCGGAATCCGATTCGCGCCACACCCTGCGGTGCGACGGGCCGTGCACGATCCGAATCGAGCTCCCGATGAAGCCGCGGCTCCGGGTCCTCGGCCACGAGGCGCGGGGACGCTTCGCCGCGGCGTACGGTCCTCTCATGTTGGCGGTGGACAAGGCGCCCGACGGGTGGGACCTCGACGCCGTGGCCCTGGACCTGCATCCGGAACGGTTTTCCGACACGGTCCAGGTGACGCAATCGGACGGATGGCCGGAAGTCGAGGCGCCGGCGGTGCGCCTGCCGGGACGTGCGGTGGCGGAGACCTCGGACATGGCCGAGGCGCCGCGGGCGACGGTGCGATTGAAGCCTGTGTTGAAGTGCGGCCTCGAGGGCAACCCATGCCTGACGCGGGACCTCGGTTTCCAGGAGATCTCGATCCATGAGCCGGACTCGCGAGGGCGCCTTCCGGAGTACCGGGTGATGGTCCCCTGCTATCCCACGGCGGAGTCGAACGGCGCCCGGTAACGGCCTCGAGCAAGGAATCGGCTTCTATTCGGCGCCCGCGAACGGGTTCGCTCCGTTCGCGGGCGCTTCGGCACCGCGATGGAGAAAAGGCAACCGACCCCGGGACCCGGGGCGGCACCGATACGGGGAGACTCGATGCGATTCATGGGATCGACCCGGGCGAGTTGGCCATGGCGGAGGGCGCCGCGGCGAAGGCATGGGAGGAGGCCATAGCCGCCGGCCGTTTTGAGAAGGCGGGGCTGGGGCGGCTCCACAATCCCCACTACCAATACGAAACCCTCGGCCTCGGCGGAACCACCCTGCGGATGGGTCCCCACGGGCTGACGGCTCCCGGGGCGCCCGAGGTGGCCGACGCGCTTTGGATGGAGTACACCCCGTACCTGGGCTACGAGTACTGGTGGGACGAACGGGGGTATCGTCAGCTCCCCTTTGACATTGTGGGCGGATACGGGGAATCGGGAGACCCGGGCGCCATCCGGCCGGAAACAGGCGACGACTGGCAGTCCACTCCGCTCTATCCGCGGGAGGCGGAAGGCGTGGGCGCCTTTCTCCTGCGCGACCGGGACGATTCGGTGGGCCAG
>CAYVOE010000525.1:0-3630 GCA_964452795.1 uncultured Nitrospiraceae bacterium | reverse complement strand
CCGCCGCCGAAGCCGCCGCCGCCCAGACCGCCGCCAAAGCCGCCGCCGCCAAGGCCACCGCCCAGACCGCCGCCGCCAAGGCCACCGCCCAGACCGCCGCCACCAAGGCCGCCGCCCAGGCCGCCGCCAAGGCCGCCGCCGCCCAGACCGCCGCCACCCAGGCCGCCGCCGCCGCCGAAGCCGCCGGAGCTGCCGAGGCCGCCCACGGTGGTCACGACGATCTTGAAGAGGGTCTCGGCGCCGGCGTTACGAAGCTCGTAGTACCGGGTTTCGAGTTCCTCGAAGGACTCGAGGCGAATCCGCTGGGGTGTGCTGATCCACACGAAGCCGGGCTGGATCGAGTAGTCCAGGTTCATGGGGCGAAGCAGCGCGCGCAGGGCGTTCCGCAGGGGCACGTTCTGCAGGCGGATGTACTCGACCGTGCCGTCGGTGACGTACTCGGTCTGGCGGAATCCGCCCTGACCGAAGGCGCCGCCGGGGCCGAAGGTGCCCAGGCCACCGCCGAGGGGACCGAAGCGGTCCTCGTCAAAGCGGGCACCGCTGCCGCCGAAGCCGGCGCCCGGGAATCCGGCGCCGGGCACTCCGCCGAAGCCGGCACCCGCGCCGGGGAAACCGGGCGTAGCGCCGGGGAAGCCGGGGGTGGCGCCGGGGAAGCCGGGGGTGGCACCGGGAACGGTGACGCCGGGCTGACCCAGGGGAGTGCCGTAGGGCGTGGTGGTGATGACTTCCTGCTTGGGCCGAACCACGCGGGAGTCGAGGATGATGTTGACGCCGAAGTACTCGGAGAGGTAATCGAGGATGCCGCTGATGTGCTGCTCTTCAAACTCGATGGTGACCGGAGCGTCGAGAGCCGTGTCGATGGGATTGATCTCTTCCGGCTCGATGTACTCTTCCTCGGCCACGTCGATGCTCATCCGGTAGGGCTTGAGGCCGGTGGCGTCGGCGCCTTCCGGGAGCTGCTTCATCTGTTCCACCCGATGCCGGATGCGGGCCCGGTCTTCGGTGGTCTTGCGCTGCTCGTCGATGATGCCCTGCTCGAGGTCGCCCAAGGTGGCCTTGTGAAGCCCCTGCTGGGCCGCCCGGTTGTCAGGCTCGATGAGGAGGACTTCTTCGTAGAAGCTCTTGGCCTTGTCGTAGATCATGTTGTCGAGGTACATGTCTCCGAACTGCAAGAGCTCCCGGACGTACCGGACCTTGAGTTCGTCGGGCGACAACTGGGGTCCGGCGCCCGGGGCCTGGGTGGGCACGGCTTCGGGATCGACGGTCTCGAAGCTCAGCACGGCGCCCGGATCCCGTCCCAGGGTCGTCTGCTGGATTTGCATCTCGGCCCGTTGAGCGAACTCACGCGCCGATTCCAGGGTGGGATCGAGTTCCAGCGCTCGATTGAATTCGTCCAGGGCCTCGCGATAGAGACCGCGCGTGTAGCGCTCCATCCCGGCCGCGAAATGCTGCTGAGCCGGAGACAGCGCACCCGGCGCAGAGGCGCCCAAATCGGAGAGTACCGGCTCCTCTACCGGTACGGCCACCGGCGGGCTCACCACAACGGGCGGCTCGGGTGGGGGCGGAGGCGCCGGCGCCTCGCTCGGGACGGGGGTCACAATCTCCGGATCGGCCAGGATTTCTTCCTGTGCCGCCGCAGGAAATCCCAACACACACTTAAGCGCTATCGCCGTCCCGATGCAGATCGGCCATGCGGCTTTCCCTCGTGACCAGGTGCTCATTATGGCTTCTTCCTCCCGCGTTTGCCTGACTATAATGAACCTTGGCGGTTGTCCTCAACTGTCTATTGCTGGGTCAGGGTGATGTTTCTTCCCAATTTCTCCGAATAGACCTCCGCCTGCCTCTTCTCCGGATCGACTTTCAACAGCTTGTACGATTCAAATTGTTCGCCTTCCCTGTACCACTTGGGACTCTGCGTTTCGATGCGAGCCGAATATCCGCCCTCCGGATTCTTCTGGATGTCGAGCAGCCGAATCTGGAGCGCCGCCTCTTCGTCGCTCGACGACCCGCCCTGGGGCTGGGAAGACCAGTACCAGAAGGGGTTGCGCTCGTGCAGGGAGCTGTAATCCTTGACCTGCGTCACCGGGAGCGGCGGAATCGGCTTGGGTTCCGGAGGGCTCTGCGCGGCCAGCGCCGTCGAGCTGCCCCCAAATTGCTCGGGCTCCTGCACGACCTCGTACACCTGGTACGCCAGCAGGATCACGAGGATGGCGAAGACCATCTTCTCCTTGTAGCGCCAGATGACCAGGCCGAATTTCCTGAGTTTTTCCATAACGTTTCCTCTAGCTCCGTGGACGGGCCGGTGTCTTCATCTTAGAAGGGCCACAGCTTCTGCCACCAGCTCTCCTTGGGCTGGGCCGCCGCCGCGGTTCCCGGGCGCGTGCTGCTGTTCGAGGGCAGCCCCTGGAGCCCGGCAAACGGATTGAACTGAGGCATCGTCATACCCGTTCCGGAAGTGGAACCGGTGGACGCCAGAACCGCGCCGGACGCGCCGGGATTCTCCACGTACTCCGCCATGGTCAACAGCATCTCCACGTAGAGGTACGGCGAACCGTAGGGCCACGTGAGGTTCGGGTTCTGTATGCGGATGGCGTTGATGCTGAAGTACCGGTCGGCGGTCTGGAGCTCCTCGATGAACTTCACCAGGTCTTCCGCCCGGATCATCATGTTGACGCCGAGGGTGTGCATGCGCAGGTTGTTGAACTCCGTGCGCGGCGGCCACAACACGAAATCGGACAGGGCGTAGACGTTGGCGTCGCTGAGCATCCTCAGCAGGTTGCTGCCGAAATTGATCCGGGTCAGCCAGCGCTTGACGTCGTCCTTGTTCACCGACACGTTGTTCAACTGGGCCGGATTCGGCACCCCCAGGTACGTCGAGAAGGGGTCCTGCGGAAGCATGAAGGGTTGGGGCGCCCGCGTATAGGCCTCCTGCAACAGCTCGTTCTGCTTGGCCTTGTACTGGTCGCCGTAATAGAACTTGATCAGGGAAAGCTGATCCTCCGGGATCTCCGCTTCTTCCCACAGGTCGCGCAGGTGGAAGTACTGGGCCCGGATGGTTTCGGCCTGGCGCAGGGGCGCCACGAGCTCCTTGCGTTCGCGCACGAACTCCTGGGGGTCTTCGGTGCCGAAGGTGCTCTTGAGCTCCCGGAGGCGGTTCTCAAGCTGCTCGTATTCGGCTTCCGCCTTGTCGTAGGCCTCGATCTTTTCCTTCAGATAGAACTGGTATGTCAGCCCCAGCACCGCCGCCAGCACGATGAAGACGATGATCGTGACAATGGTATGCTTATTCACTAGTCATCCTCCCCGCGCCGGCCGCCGCTGCCACCGAATCCGAGGCCCATGCCACCGCCGCCGCCTGCGCCGCTTCTGCGGTCGCGCATCGAGGGGGCTTCCTGAAGTTCGACAGGGTCACCTTCAAACTGCACGTCCAGGCGGAACGCGGTGACGTTCGGCCCGGAGGTGACGTCGTAGTACGTGCCGCCGCCGAAACCGCCGCCGGTGGGAGGCGCGGGCATGCCCATGCCGCCCATTCCCATGCCGCCCATTCCGATGCCGCCGCCGAGGCCCATGCCGCCTTCGTCTTCAAAACGCCGGCTGCTGCCTCCGCCGCCGCCCAGGCCGCCGACGCCG
>CAYVOE010000524.1:0-3632 GCA_964452795.1 uncultured Nitrospiraceae bacterium | reverse complement strand
CACCTCACACAGCTTCATGTAGATGGGCGTGTAACGGAAGGCGTTGGTGACGTCGAACACCACCACGTCCACGCCGGCGTTGACCAGTTCCCGGCAGTGCTTTCGAATGATGTACTCGTCGTCGGGAAGGTAGTACCCGTCCTCCGCCTCGCCCCAGTGATGAAACGCGCCTTCCGGCCCCCACGACGGGTTCTCCGGGTTCTCGGCCAGGATCTTCGTGATGTCGAAGGGCCCCGCCGTGCCGTGCTGGCCGTGCCAGATGAAGTAGAAGATCGCCACAATCTTGTCCGGGCGGGGCGGGCCGCACTCGTCGGCGCCGGGCAGCTTCCGCCCGAGGGCGTCCACGGCAACCCAGGTGTCGCTCTTGACGTCCCAGTCCTCAGCCCACACCGCCGGCGCCGTCAGCACCGCCAGACACAACAGGATCCCGCAAATACCGCGTCCACGAAATGTCATGGTACATCACCTCCCCGTGTGTGCACGTTCTGAGGGAGGTTTTAGCATTCTGTGGCCTCGATTTCGAGCCCGGGCGGACCGGCTGTGCACTTTAAACCGTGGAGAGACGCCGACCGTCACGGGCAGATCCCCTCCCCTCTGTCGGAATCTCTCTGCCGGAGCCTTCGTTTGTTGTTCATTGGATTGACTTTCCTGGCGCCGGTTGTTAGAGTCTTTCTTTCCTTACGGTACGAAAACCCGGTGTATTGCGAAATCTGCAGGTCAAAGGGCGGCATGACTATCGAGCAGGCTCTCCATATTCTTACGGAAGGGGGCAATCTGTCTCGCGAGCAGGCCGCGGCGACCATGGAAATCCTGATGACGGGCGCGGCGACGGAGGCCCAGGTAGGCGGGTTTCTCGTGGCCCTTCGCATGAAGGGTGAAACGCCCGAAGAGCTTACGGGGTTTGCCGAGACCATGCGGCGCCTGGCCACGCGGGTGAACACGTCGCGCCGGCCCCTGGTCGACACCTGCGGCACCGGAGGCGACCATTCGGGTTCGTTCAACATTTCGACGGCGGCGGCCTTCGTGGTGGCGGGAGCGGAGGTAGCCGTGGCCAAGCACGGCAACCGCAGCGCCACCAGCCAGTGCGGAAGCGCCGACGTCCTCGAGGCCCTGGGCGTGAACATCGACGCCGAACCGGACCGGGTCGCACAGTGCATCGACGACGTGGGCATCGGGTTCCTCTTCGCGCGCACCCTTCACGGCGCCATGAAGAACGTCGCCGCCATCCGGCGCGAGCTTCGGGTGCGGACCGTGTTCAATCTCCTGGGTCCCCTGACCAACCCGGCCGGCGCATGCGGACAGGTCATGGGCGTGTTCAAGAAAGAGCTCGTGGAACCGGTGGCGCAGGTCCTGGCCAACCTCGGCACGCGCCATTCCTTTGTGGTGGCCGGGTCGGACGGGCTCGACGAGTTTACGCTCACGGGGCCCTCGCTCGTGGGCGAGGCGCGGGACGGAGAGGTGCGCGTCTACGAGCTTGATGCGGAAGAGCTCGGACTGAGGCGGACGACCCTCGACGAGCTCCGCGGCGGCGACGCCGAACGCAACGCCGCCATCCTGCGGGACGTGCTGTCGGGCACACCGGGCCCGGCGCGAGACATTGTGGTACTCAACGCGGCCGCCGGCATCCGGGTGGGCGACGACGCCCACGACTGGCGTTCGGCCGTGGAAGCGGCCCAGGCCTCCATCGATTCGGGCGCGGCTCGGGCAAAATTGGAAGGGCTGGTACGGGCATCTCATGATTCTGGATGACATTTGCGCTCATAAGCGGGAAGAGGTCAGGGCGCGCCGGACGGCGGTTCCCCTGTCGCAGGTGGAGGAGGCCCTCCAGATGGCGCGGCCTCCGCGCGACTTTCGTGCCGCCCTGCGACGCGACGGCATCAGCCTCATCGCCGAGGTGAAGAAGGCCTCCCCGGTCAAAGGCGTGTTCTCCGAGGACCTGGACCCCGTGGACGTGGCGGGGGCCTACGAGCAGGGCGGCGCCAGCGCCATCTCCGTCCTCACCGACGAGAAGTACTTCCGCGGGAAGCTGGACGACCTCACGGCGGTGCGCCAGAGCGTCGACCTGCCTTGCATGCGCAAAGAATTTATCGTCGACGAGTACCAGATCTACGAAGCGCGGGCCGCCAACGCCGACGCCATCCTCCTCATCGTCCGGGTGTTGTCGGACGAGCAGATGAAGGAATTCCACGCCCTGGCCCGATCCCTCGGCATGGCCTGCCTGGTCGAGACCCACACCGCCGCCGAGATCGAGCGGGCCCTCAAGGCCGGCGCCGCCATCATCGGAATCAACAACCGTGACCTCGACACGTTCCACGTGGACATCGCCAACACGCTGGAGCTGAAGAAGTACGTGCCGGGCGGGAACGTCCTGGTGAGCGAGAGCGGCATTCAGACCCGGGACCACGTCCGCATGCTGGAAGACGGCGGCGTGGACGCCATCCTCGTGGGCGAGACCCTGGTGACCAGCGGCAACATCGTCGCCAAAATTCGGGAGCTCCTCGGGCGTGATCCGGGTTAAGATCTGCGGCATCACCACCCGAGACGACGCCCTGGTCGCCTGCGAGGCCGGGGCCGACGCCCTCGGGTTCAACTTCGCTCCCGAAGCCCGGGCACGAAACCGCTACATCGACCCCGAGGCGGCGCAGCGGATCTGCGAGGCTCTCCCGCCTTTCGTGGCGCGGGTGGCGGTTTGCGTGAACGAGAGCCCCGACCGCATTCGCGAGTATCTCGAGTTTGTGGACTTTGTCCAGTTCCACGGCGAGGAATCGCCGGAAGACTGCGCCGCGGCGGGCCCGCGGGCCATCAAGGCCTTCCGGGTCGCGGCCGGTTTTGATCCGGCGGTCCTGGGGGCCTATCCTGTAGGTTCGTACCTGCTGGACGCGTGCGTGGCCGGAGCGCGGGGCGGCACGGGCCAGACCTGTGACTGGGACGCCGCCCGGAAGGTCGTGGCCCTGGGCAAGCCGGTGATCCTCGCCGGAGGTCTGACGCCCGAGAACGTTACCGAGGCCGTGGCGGCCGTCCGGCCCTATGCCGTGGACACGGCCGGCGGGGTCGAAGGCCCCCCGGGAAAGAAGGATCATGACCGCATTCGAGCATTCATCCGAAACGCCAAAGCCGATCTACCCCGATGAGCGGGGCCGCTACGGGCGTTTCGGCGGCAAATTCGTCCCCGAAACCCTCATGCCCGCCCTCGACGAGCTCGAGCGGGCCTACCATGCCGCCCAGGCCGACGAGGCCTTCCAGGCCATGCTGCGCCGGTACCGGAAGGATTACGTGGGACGTCCGACGCCGCTTTATTTCGCGGCCCGACTGACCGAAAGCCTCGGCGGCGCCCGCATCTATTTCAAACGCGAAGACCTCGCCCATACGGGAGCCCACAAAATCAACAACGCCCTGGGCCAGGTGCTCCTGGCGAAGCGCATGGGCAAGGGTCGGGTCATCGCCGAGACCGGCGCCGGCCAGCACGGCGTGGCCACCGCCACCGCCGCCGCCCTGCTCGGCCTCGAATGCGACGTCTACATGGGCGAGGACGACATCGAGCGCCAGAAGCTCAACGTCTTCCGCATGCGGCTGCTCGGGGCGCGGGTTATCCCCGTCTCGTCGGGCACCAAGACCCTCAAGGACGCCATCAA
>CAYVOE010000523.1:2723-3637 GCA_964452795.1 uncultured Nitrospiraceae bacterium | reverse complement strand
CAGTCCCTTCTGGGTTTGGGGTGACCCGTCGTCCGGCTCCGCAACCGGCTTCTGGACCTATGTGGCCTGGCCGATCCTGCATCCCGAATACCTGGCCGACCTGAAAGTTTTCTTCTGTCCTTCCAGCCGACTTACCCCGCTTGACGACGTGTTGGAGTACCGGATCTTCTTCATTCATCCGGACTGGCGCTTTGCATCCGAGCACCCGTAGATGCAGCAGCTCGCCGCACAAGCCTTCGCCGCGGGCTATTGGGAACCGCCCATCGATCCGGTGATAGAACAGAACGGTCTTTTCTACGACTTCGGCTGCATTCCTACGGAACCTTCGAGCCGGTTCTGTCCCATCACGCTCCTGGACGACTCCTACAAATATGTCCAGCTCGCCGTCCGGCCGGAATGGGTGGCGGCGCCCGTCGACGCCTTCGCGGTGCTCGAGGGCCTGGCAACCGTGCCCGTGCTCGATCCCTACGCCAATAGCCAGGCCTTCTTCTTTGATATACCTGAGAGCCGCTTTCCGGGGCAGACGGCTCCCCTGCTCCACCTGCGCGAAGGGATCGAACGGTTCTTCATCACGGATATCAACAATCCGGCCGCCGGGGCGCGGGCCCAGTCCGAGATCGCCGCGATGTGGGACCAGGCCCTCACCCAGGGCGACGGCGGGACCGTCACCGCCTTCAACCACGTGCCCGGCGGCAGCAACTGCCTCTTCATGGACGGCCACGTCGAGTTCGGCCGCCACAGTTCCACCGATCCGGGCAAGTTCTGGTTCTTCTATCCCATGATCGCCCAAAGCCTGTAGGCCTTTCGGCGTGGGACGAGCCCTCGGAACGTCTCCTTCACACCGTCAGATGATGACCGAATCGCCTTGGGATGAGATCTTGATAACATAGTCCCTCGGGACGACCATGTCTCTT
>CAYVOE010000523.1:0-2713 GCA_964452795.1 uncultured Nitrospiraceae bacterium | reverse complement strand
AAGTTCTGGTTCTTTTTCCCAATGATCGCCGAGGGCCTGTAGGCCTTTCGGCATATAGCGTGTGCTTCCAGCGTCTCCTCAGCCTCCTCACAAGACCCTCGGAACGCCCTCGGCCGGAACCTCCAGGACATAATCCCTCGGGGTCAGCATGTCCAGTTCTTTCGGCTGGCTAAAAGGGGTGATGGTTTCTCGATAGACGGGCAGCAAGTTCTTATCTTTGTATTCCACGAGTTTGTAGGTGAGGATGAGGTACACCTCGGGCGGAAGTACCGGGTAAGCCGCCCCATTCGCGTCGGTGAGATACGATGTGATCCGGCCGTCGGGACCGACGAAATCCAATCGAACTCCGCCGTAGACCTTTCCTCCTTCTCTCGTACCTTCGAAGCTGTACGCCCTCACCCTGGCTACCGGCGGACAGAATCCTGAAGTAGGGGGATCGCACTTCCCTATGTCTCCGGGAATGGCGGGATTCTTGAGCTGAATCTTCAGGCAGAATCGGGATGCGCCGTTGAATTCTATGTCGTTGAACGGGCCCGCAGCGAGCTCTTCCTGAGCCGTTCCGACGTTCCTATAGGCCCAAACCGTCTGTGGGCCACCAGAGTGATTACCCTTTGCTCTACCATGGACGTCGGTCAGCGGGAATCGGACCGTTCCGACTTTCACCGTGATGCCGGCCGCCGGTTCGCCGGAAGAATGTTTGCAGTGAGCCTGAGTATCCACACGTCTTCCATTCATGTTTCGTAACCCTCCCAGTGCTAATTGGCCGCCTGGAGCTGAGTGTTCGGTCCCATTCCGAGCCCGCTCCAGATGTAAGCTGTGTCTCCTGAGACGGTGACGATTTGCGTGCCTTCCGGTGTGAACCCGGCGCCAGGCACCTGCGGATCCGGCATCGGAAGGGCAACCAACTCCGCGCCGGTCCGGCTGTCCCAGACCTTTGCGACTCCGTCGCCCCCTGCGCTGACGAGGCGCGTGCCGTCCGGGCTGAACGCCACGGCGTACACCGAGCCGTCGTGGCCGGGGAATTTGCCGATGAGACGGCCCGGGCGGGCCTCCCAGAGCTTGATCGAGCCGTCCGCAGACGCGGTGACCATGTGGTCGAAGACCGGGTGAAAGGCGAGGGCGAGCACCTGATGTCCGTGGGCCTTCCGGTTGGCGATCAGTCTTCCGGAAGGGGCGTCCCAGATGCAGAAGGTCCCGTCTCCCGAGTAGGTAATGGCCCGTTTGCTGTCACGAGTGAAGGCGCCGGCGATCCGTGCGGCCGGGTCGTGGCCGCCGAGGATACGAACGAGTTTTCCGGTCGACGCGTCCCACAACCGGGCGGTTCCGTCCCAGGACCAGGTGAGGACGCGGTCTCCCACCGCGTTGAAGATCGCCCCCACGACTTCGTCCGTGTGGCCCCGGAGCACGCGCGGCTTCTCCTTCCGTGTCAGGCTCCAGATCCGGGCCGTTTTGTCTTCGGAACCGGTGATGATGCGTTCGCCGCCGTGGTCGAACACGGCCGTTCTTACGGCGCCGGCATGGCCGGAGAAGGTTCTCAGGGGCCGCCCGCTCTCGACATCGCACAACATGGCGGTCCCGTCGCTGCACGAGACGAGGAGCCCCTTCCCGTCGGGACTGAAAACCGCCGACGCCAGAAAGCCCGTCTCTCCCCGGAGCGTGTATCGCAGCCGTCCGTCCGGGAGGTCCCACACCTTCACTGTCCCGTCGTCGGAGCAGGTCGCCAGGCGGCGCCCGTCCCGGCGGAGCACCATGCCGGCGCACGAACCGAAGGAGATGCTCGCGAAAACGGTATCGGTACGTCTGGACAAGGGCGCCGGTCTGGAACCGGTGCACCTCGCCGGCCAGTTCGGCGGCGTCGGCGTAGCGCCGCTCCGGGTCGGGGTCCATGGCCCGTTCGCAGATGGCCACGAGTTCGGGCGGAGCATCGGGCACGACCTGGCGCAGGGGCGTCGGCCGTTCCGAAACCACCTTCTCGATGATGTCGCGGACGGACTTGCCCCGGAAGGGCGGGCCTCCGGTCAGCAGCTCGTAGAGCACCGCCCCGAGGGAGTAGACGTCGGAGCGCGCGTCGACCCGGTCCAATTGGCCCCGGGCCTGTTCGGGCGCCATGTACATGGCCGTGCCCAGGACTTCGCCCGGGGCGGTCTTCCAACTGTCGAGATCGGGCGCCAGGTGCATGGCCTGGACGGTGCGTTGGAGGCCGTCGGCGTGGACGTCCTCCTTGTCCATCACCTTGGCGAGTCCCCAGTCGATGACCACCGTTTCGCCGAAATCGCCGATCATCACGTTGTCGGGCTTGATGTCGCGGTGAATGACGCGGCGGTCGTGGGCATAGGCGATGGCGTGGCACAGGCTCTCGTAGTGGGAGAGGTAGGAGAGACGCTTGTCCAGGCTGCCCGCTTCGCGCAGAAGCTTGCGCAGGGTCTGCCCGCGCACCAGCTTCATCGTGTAGTACAGGTGACCGTCGCGCCGGCGTCCCAGTTCATAGACCGGCACGATGGACGGGTGCTCGAGCTGCCCCGTGATGCGCGCCTCCTGAAGAAACCGATGGACGACGGGCATCAGCTCGCGCACCGGCGTGGCGTGGGGACCCGAGCCCGAGGCCGGCTCCGGCAGGAGCTCCTTGAGCGCGATGTCGCGGCCGAGGTACTGGTCGTAGGTCAGGAGGATGCGGCCCATGCCGCCGCGGCTGAACTCCCCGATGTGGGTGTAG
>CAYVOE010000522.1:0-3649 GCA_964452795.1 uncultured Nitrospiraceae bacterium | reverse complement strand
GTTCGAGGGAGAAGGAGACGCCGTCCACGGCGCGCACCACGCCCGCCCGGGTGTGGAACGAAGTGCGGAGGTCTTCGACGGCGAGGAGGGGCATGGCTAGTCCTTCGATGCCCGGGGGTCGAGGGCGTCGCGGAGTCCGTCGCCCAGGAAGTTCAGCGAGAACAGGGTCGCCGACAGGGCGATGCTGGGGAACAGGAGCATCCAGGGGAACTCCTCCATGGTTTCGACGCCCTCCTTGATCAACACGCCCCAGGAGCTCATGGGCGGCTGCACGCCGAGGCCGAGAAAGCTCAGGAAGGCCTCGAGGAGCATCACCTGGGGCACGGTGAGCGTGGCGTAGACGATGATGGGGCCGAGGGCGTTGGGGATGAGGTGGCGCAGGAGGATCCGGCGCCGGGTAAGTCCCATGGCGAAGGCGGCCTCGATGAACTCTTTCTCCTTGATCGAGAGGACCTGGGCGCGGACGATGCGGGCCATGGTGAGCCATTCGACGGCGCCGATGGCCAGGAACAGCAGGATGATGTCGCGTCCGAAGAACACCATGAGGATGATGACGAAGATGGTGAAGGGCAGGGCGTAGAGGATGTCGACGATGCGCATCATGACGGAGTCGGCGCGTCCGCCGATGAATCCGGCGGCGGCGCCGTAGAGCACGCCCACCAGGAGCGACACGGAGGTGGCGGCGATGCCCACGGCGAGCGAGATGCGCCCGCCGTAGAGGACCCGCGTGCACAGGTCGCGGCCCAGGGTGTCGGTGCCGAACCAGTGCCGGGCGCCGGGCGGCGCGGCCTGGAGCTCGAGGTCCTGCGTCTCGTAGGAGTAGGGCGAAAACCAGGGCCCCACCACCACGGCCACCACCATCAGGGTCAGGAGGATGAACCCGGCCACGGCGAGGCGGTTCTTCCTGAGGCGCAGGCCCGCATCCCGCCACAGGGAGGTGCCTTTCTCGATCTCGCCCGGGCCCGTCAGAGGGGTCAGATATTCGCCCTCATTCATACCGAAGCCTCGGGTCGAGCCACGCCAGCACCACGTCGACGACGAGGTTAAATAAGAGGATTAGGGCCGCATAGAAGAGCACGGTGCCCAGGATCATGGTGTAATCGCGGTTGAAAGCCGCCTGGACGAATTCCCGGCCGAGCCCCGGCACCTGAAAGATGGTCTCGACCACGAAGGATCCCGTGAGCAGGCCCGCGGCGGCGGGTCCGAGGAAGGCCACCACGGGCGACAGGCCGCCCCGCAGCCCGTGGCGCCCCACCACCGGCGCTTCGGAACGCCCCGTGGCCCGGGCCGTGCGGATGAAGTCCTGCGACAGGACCTCGAGCATGCCGCCGCGGCTGAGCCGGGCGATGTAGGCGGCGTAGGCGGCGCCGAGGGTGATGGAGGGCAGGATCTTGTCGGCGGGCTCGTTCCAGCCCGCCACGGGCAGCCATTCCAGCCACAGGGCGAAGATCAGCACCAGGACGGGCCCCAACACGAAGGTGGGCAGGCAGATGCCGATCATGGCGAGGGACATGGGGATGTAGTCGCTGCGGGTGTTGGGGCGCAGGGCCGCCACCAGCCCCGCCGACAGGCCGATGCACAGGGCCACCCCCAGGGCGTAGAGGCCCAGCTCGAGGGACACGGGAAAGCGCATGGCGATCCATTCGCGCACGGTGAAGCTGGGCTTCTTGAAGGAGGGGCCGAAGTCGCCGCGCACCACCCCGGCCAAGTAGTCGAGGTACTGCTTCCAGAGGGGGGCGTCGAGGTTGTAGTGGGCCTGGAGGGCTTTCAACACCTCCGGCGACACCGCCCGCTCGCTGCTGAAGGGGCCCCCCGGCGCCAGCCGAATGAGGAAAAACGTCATCGTGACGATGACGAGCAGGACCGGAACGAATTCCGCGATGCGCCGCAGGATGTATCGAAGCATGACATTCAGGATTCCAGTGCTTGGATCCGGGACGGTTCCACCGGACGGCGTCCCGGGGCGCGTTTACCCGTGCGGAACGATGCCCGACTCGGCGCGGGGCCGCTCATTCCCCGGGTTCCGCCAGATACAGCTCCTTATAGCTCACCTGGCCGAGGACGCTGGGTCTCCAGCCCCCCACCGTCGGCGCGATCAGGTATTGCCGCTTCTGGAAGTAAACGGGAATGATGGGCGCCTCTTCGAGCAGGATGGCCTCGGCCTGCTGGTACAGCTCGAGGCGCCGGGCGTCGTCCCGTTCCTGGAGCGCCTCGGCGAGGAGGCGGTCGTACTCCGCGTTGGACCAGCCGGTGCGGTTGTTGCCGCCGTCGGTGAGGAAGCACTCGAGGAAGTTCATGGGGTCGTAGTAGTCGCCGATCCAGCCCGACCGTGCGATGTCGTAGTTGAGGCTGGTCATGGAGGCGAGATAGACGTTCCAGTCCTGGTTGGTCAGCGTGACCTGGATGCCGAGGTTGCGGCGCCACATGGCCTGGACGGCCTCGGCGATGCTCTTGTGGGCCTCGAGGGTGTTGAACAGGATCTCGACGGGCGGGAATCCTTTTCCGTCGGGATAGCCCGCCTCGGCCAACAGGCGCCGGGCCTCCTCCACGTCTTCGGGGATCCGGGTGCTGCAGGTGTAGCCCACCGTGTCGGGCGGCGTGAGGAAATGGGCCGGCTCCTCACCGCCCAGGGTGACGTGGCGGACGATGGCCTCGCGATCGATGGCCATGGCGAGCGCCCGCCGGACCCGCGGGTCGTCAAAGGGCTTCCGGGTGGTGTTGAGCCGGTAGAAATAGGTCCCGAAGAAGGGGTCGATGCGGAGGACCTCGGGATTGTCCCGTTGGTAGACGGCGATCTTGTTGAGCGGCACCGTGCTGGTGACGTGGAGGTCGCCCGCGCGGAAGCTGCGCTCCTCCGTCTGGGAGCTTTCGATGGGAAGGAAATTCAGGCCCTTCAATTTCACCCGGCCGGCGTCCCAGTAGTGCTCGTTGGGCGCGGTGCGGATGATCTCGTTGGGCAGCCATTCGACGAGCGTGAAGGGGCCGTTGCCCACAAAGCTGCCCGGGCGGGTCCAGGGCGTGCCCCGTTCGTCCATGCGACCGTGCTTCTCGACAGCGGCCTTCTGAACGGGGAAGTAGGAGTTGTGGACCTGCATCGAGAGGAACCACGGCGTGGGGTTGTTGAGCCGGACTTCGAGGGTGCGGGCATCCAGCGCCTTCACCCCCACCGATTCGAAGTCGGTCACGGTCCCTTCCTGGAAGCCCTGGGCGTTCTCGATGCAATAGAGCATGTAGGCGTATTCCGACGCCAGGGCCGGCGACAGGATCCGCCGCCACGAGTAGACGAAATCCTCCGCGGTCAGGGGCGCGCCGTCGGACCACCGGGCGTTCTCGCGCAGGGTGAAGGTGTAGACCTTGCCGTCGTCGGATACGGTCCAGGACTCGGCCACGGCGGGGATGGGTTCCAGCGTATCGGGATCGAGATCGACGAGGCCCTCGAACAGGGCCGAGAGGATCTTGTGTTCGCTGAAGCCCGTGGTGATGTGCGGGTCCAGGGCCTGGGGTTCGACGCTGTTGCCGTAGTTCAGAATCCCCGCCTCGACGCCGCCGTTTCCGCCCGAGCCGCAGCCCGCGCCCGCCAGCGCCACCGCCATGCACAACCCTCCGAGTCGGATCTTCGCCATGAATGCTCCCCTCGCCTGCTGCCGGC
>CAYVOE010000521.1:0-3671 GCA_964452795.1 uncultured Nitrospiraceae bacterium | reverse complement strand
TCGGGTCGTTGATCGGGTCGACGCGTTACGTATGTATCCCCTTCGGGGAATTTCCACAGGCGGGCGGTGATGCCAGGACGGTTGGGGCGCTGGTTGGGTCGGGGCGCTGCGTGTCGTTCCCCTCAAGCATATCCGGTGGGGGCTTGCAGGGCAGGGGACGGGAATTCGCGATGGGTTTTATGCCGGATGTGTTCGATTCTGCTATTCTTGACGGCCTATGACCACGGATATCGGGCAGGCGGCCTCGGAGCGCGTCACGGGGGAGGCCGCCCAGGCCATGCAGAAAGCCATCGAGGAGACGGGCGGGCGCGAGGTCTTCTTCGCGGGGACCCTCAATAAGGAGGGACGCGTCGAGGCGGTCCGCGTGTGTGCCCGGGGCCACGAGACGGCGGTTCCGGCCTTGCTCGAACACGTCAAACCCGGCGAGGTGGTCATCCACAACCATCCCTCGGGCAACATCAGCCCGTCCGACCCCGATCTCAAGCTGTCCACCCTCTTCGGCCACCAGGGCAACGGAGTCTACATCGTCGACAACGACGTGAGCCGGGTGTACGTGGTGGTCGAGCCCTTCCTCGAGCGGGAGGTGCGGAAGATCAGCCCCCAGGCGCTGGGCCGGGCCCTCGCCCCCGACAGCCGCCTGGCCCGGACGATTCCCCGTTTCGAGATCCGGCCCCAGCAGGTCCAGATGATGGAGGCGGTGGCGCGGGCGTTCAACGAGGACGAGGTGGCCATCGTAGAGGCCCCCACCGGCGTCGGCAAGACCATGGCCTACCTGATCCCGGCGGTCCAGTGGGCGCTGCGCAATCGGGAGCGGGTGGTCATCGCCACCAAGACCATCAACTTGCAGGAACAGCTCATGCAGAAGGACATCCCCGTCCTGGCGCGGTGCTGCAAGGAGCCGTTCACGGCGGTGCTGGTCAAGGGACGTCAGAACTACCTGTGCCGGCGAAAGCTCCAACGGGCCCTGCAGGAGGCGCAACTCTTCGACGATCCCGATCAGCAGGCCCAGCTCCAGGCCATCGCCGACTGGGCCGAGGTCACCCAGGACGGCACCCTGTCCGATCTCCCGTTCGTGCCGGAACGCGAGCTGTGGAGCCGCCTGTGTTCCGAGCCCGATACGTGCAGCTTCACCCATTGCCCGTCGCCGTCGAGGTGCTACATCGGCAAGGCCCGCCGCGAAATGGCGAAAGCCGACATCATCGTGGCGAATCACCACATGCTGTTCTCCGACCTCGCGGTGAAAAAGGAGACCGGCAACTTCCAGTCCACGGGCGTGCTGCCGCCGTATCGCCGAGTGATCCTCGACGAGGCCCACAACATCGAGGACTCCGCCACGGAGTACTTCGGCGCCGAGGCCACCCGGGGCGGCGTGCTGGCCCTCTTCGCGCGGTTCACCCGCGTCGAGCGCAACCAGGAGCGGGGCCTCCTTCCCTACATCAAGCTCAAGCTCATCAAGGATTTTCCCGACGTGAGCGCGGCGGAGGTCAACGACCTTCTCGAATTCATCGACAACGAACTGACCCCGGCCCTCGCCGTGGCCCGGGACCGGCTCGTGGACGTCTTCGACGTCCTCCGCGGGTACGTGGCCGACCGGTGCCGGCAAGTGGGCCGCGACATTCAATGGCGCCTGACGGAAGAGACCCTCCGGGACCCGGCCCTGCGACAGATCCACGCCGCCCAGGTGCTGCCGGCCGTCGAGGTGGTGTTGTCGGCGTCGCGCCTGTGCATCAATCTGTTCGAGCGCCTGGAGAGGCTTGAGATTCCGTTCGAGGCCCGGGAATCGCCGCTTACCGGGGAACTGCTCCAGCTCAACGCATACGGAACGCGCCTGGCCCGGATCGGCTCGGTCATGGCCGAAATCACCGATGAAAACCTCGACCCGAGCACGGTGCGCTGGATCGCCATCGACGCCCTCAACGACCGGTACTGCCGCGTCGCGCGTTGCCCCCTCGAAGTGGCCGAAAGCCTGGCGGAGTGGCTGTACGGCAACCTCAAGACCGTGGTGATGACCTCGGCCACCCTTTCGGTGCAGCGCCGGTTCGAATACCTTCATCGGCGGCTGGGGGTGGACCGGATCAAGGGGCGGGTGGTGGAGAGCCATTCCCTGGACTCGCCTTTCGACTTTCAGCGCCAGGCCCTGCTGGCCATTCCCATGGACCTGCCCTCGCCCGACGCCCGGAGTTTCCTCGAGGCGGTGGTGGAGCACGTGCGGCAGACCCTCGTCATAACCCGGGGGCACGCCTTCGTCCTGTTTACGTCCTTCCAGGCGCTCGGATTCGTCTATCGGCGCCTCGAAGACGAGCTGCGGGCCATGGGCATTGCGCCCATGAAACAGGGCTCGATGAACCGGAGCCTGCTCCTCGACCGGTTCCGGACCACGCCCTCGAGCGCCCTCTTCGCCACCGACAGTTTCTGGGAGGGGGTGGACGTTCCGGGCGAGGCCCTTCAGTGTGTTATACTCCCGAAACTTCCGTTTCGGGTGCCTACTGAACCCATACAGGAAGCGCGCGCGGAAGCCATCGACGCCGCCGGCGGCAACTCCTTCATGGAGTTCACCGTGCCTCAGGCGGTGATCAAGTTTCGGCAGGGCCTGGGGCGCCTGATCCGGCGCAAGTCGGACCGGGGCGCCATCGTGGTCCTCGACCGACGCATCGTCACCAAACATTATGGTCGGGTTTTCCTCGAATCGCTGCCCGAAATGCGGATGGTCCGGGGACCCCGTTCAAAGGTTTACGCGGAAATGGAAGAATTCTTCCGGCAAGGGAAGGCAGAGGAACATGGGTGAAGAGATTCGTATCGACGTAAGCCGGGCCCTTTCAGAGGCGGTGGGCGAGGAGCACGGCGTCACGCCGGAAGAGCTCGACGCGCTCCGTCCCCGCATCCAGGAGGCGCACGCGACGCTGGAAGGGCAGCGCCGCGACGGCGTCATCGGCTTCTACGACCTTTACAAGGACGAAGAAACCCTCCGCGCGGTGAAGGAGGTGGCCGCGGAATTCCGGGCTCGAGAACCCGAAAACCTCGTGGTGCTGGGCATCGGCGGGTCGTCTTTGGGCACGCTCGCCCTGGCGGCGGCGTTGAAGTCTCCCTACTTCAATCTCCAGAGCCGCGAGGAACGGCAGGGGGCGCCGCGCCTCTTCGTGATGGACAACATCGACCCCGTCACCTTCGCCGACATGATGGCCCTGTGTCCGCCCGAGAAAACGGTCTACAACGTGATCTCGAAATCCGGATCCACCGCCGAGACCGTCAGTCAGATGATGATCGTGGCCCATGCCTACGAGTCCGCCCTGGGCAAGGCCGCCCTCAAAGACCATTTCGTGGTCACCACCAGCCCGCGCGAGGCCGGAAAGGCGCCCAATCCGCTCCAGGCCTTCGCCGAGGCCTACGGCCTTCGGACGCTGGACATTCCGAAGAACGTGGGCGGCCGGTTCTCCGTCTTCACGCCCGTCGGCCTGTTCCCCGCGGCGATGCTGGGGATGGACGTGGACGGAATGTTCGCCGGCTGCGCCGACATGGATCGCCGCTGCGCCACTGCCGACCTCGATACGAATCCCGCCTACCTCCACGGGGCGATTCAGTACCTCGCCGATACGCGAAAGGGCAAGACCCTGTCCGTCATGATGCCCTACGCGGACGGGTTGTATCGGGTCGCGGACTGGTATCGCCAGCTC
>CAYVOE010000520.1:0-3675 GCA_964452795.1 uncultured Nitrospiraceae bacterium | reverse complement strand
GGCACGCCTTGGCCAGGCCGGCGCAACGGTCGGGGATCAGGTCGCTCACCGCCACGATCTCGACGTTGGGGTGGTCCTGAAAGCCGAAGGCGGCACCGAACTGGCAGACCCCGAAGCCCACGATGCCAAACCGGATCTTGCGGTCCGAAACCGGCTCCCACACTTTGCTCGTGTCGATCTGGGTCTCGGTTTCGTCGAACCCCGGGATGGCCGTGTCGGCGGCCAGGGCTGCGAATCCCGCGCTGACGGCCGTTCCTTTGATGAAGGAACGCCGCGACAGCGACCGCCGGTTCTCTGAGTTGCCTTGCATCTTCATCTTACCCGTTCTCCTCATTCAGCAGCCGGAACAAGTGCGTTCCCGCCATTTTCGGTTCCTGTCCAGACGTTGTGAGCGGTGGAAGCCGGAAGGAATCCGCATCCCATAACACCGTCAGCGAGATTGTACTGTATTGGCGCGGCCGCACCGGCACCTACGGCCCATCCTGTCGCAGGCCTTCCTCTTTTCCGAGCACCAGGCGGTTACCGTCCCACGTGCCCGCTGTCGTTGTCCCGTAGACTGTGTAATAGATAACCCCGTTCGGGCGAAGCCCCCAGTAACCCGAGACGAACTGCCCGGAATCGCGCGGATTGCTCAGACGAATCGCCATGGGCGGGTCGGGGCCGTAGAACGTGGCCACCATGTCCAGCCGCTTGAACAGCCAGCTTGTCCCGACAAGTTGATCCACGGTTCCCGCGGTCTTCGGTGGAGCGACCTTATCGGGATCGTCCGACGGAGTCAGTTGTACTTTTTTCTCGCACCCGATAGCGAGCGCACCCACGGAAATCAGCAGCACGAGAACGATCGGTTGGAAGTGCACAGAACGCATCCGGTCCTTTTCCCGAGTGACCTTCCAGGCCCTCCGGATCGGCGTTCGTCCGATGCGTGCCGATCCGGCGGGCCGTGTCTCCGTTTCCTGATAGACTTGCTTGGATGGCGGTCAGGCGGCGTCGCCGCGAGGCGCTTTCTAGCCCCAGCCTCCGGTGGTCCACATCTGGTCGCCGAGGGTCCGCCGCAACTCGTTGGTCCCCTGGCCGGCCCGGGATTCCATGGGCGACTTCTCGTTCAGCCGCACGTACTCGACGTGGCCGTCCATGTACAGCACGTTCGAGCCGCCGGGGATGTGGTTGAACACATGTTGCGCCTGGACGTTCTGGGGTTGCCAGGAGGCCGTGCCGCCCACGGCCCAGCAGTCGTACATCACAACCATTTGGCTCTGGGCCGTGGCGCCCGCGGCGGGATTGTTGATGTCGGTGATCATGAAGCGCTCGATGCCTTCCTTGATGCGCGAGTACTGCTTCGGAAGGGGTTCGCCGCCATCGTCGGTCCAGGGTCCGGCGCCAAAGCTACCCAGGATATTCGCGTCGGTTGCCGCAATGTCGGCGGCCGTAAGCTCGGTCTTGGTGCCGCGCACCAGGCGCATGATCGACCAGCTCGTTCCCCACGTATCCTCCGTTCCCGCCTGCATGCCGCCCCAGACGGCGGGATCCCAAACCAGGTTGATCTGGGCGCGTATGACGTGGGCCAGTTGGGAACTTGTCCGGGTGGCCCAGGGAATGTAGACGTAGGATGGATTGATGGACAGCATCAGGGGCAGCCACCATTCCTTGGCGATGGGATTGGGATTGTTCGCGATCTTCTGGATCTGCGCGCCGAAGTCGGCTTCCACCGGCACAGGCTCGAGCCCCCAAACCCACTGAAGGTGTCCGGCGTGCGAGCGCGAATCCGAGGGGCAGATAAGGATGTTGGGGTCGGTCCAGTAATCGGGATAGACGTAGTTGGCCGCAAGGCCTCGATAGTAGCCCCCGGCGCCTCCGCCGTTGTTGGCGGGTATGTACTCGGGCATGCCAGGGAACAAGCCCTTGTTTTCGCCGGCGAACATCTTGAAGATGACGCCCCACTGCTTGAGGTTGTTTTGACAACTGGCGCGATTGGCGGCTTCTCGGGCCCGAGCGAGCGCCGGAAGCAGAATCGCGGCGAGGATGCCGATGATGGCGATCACCACCAGCAGCTCGATGAGCGTGAATCCGGTCTTTTTCATGGGAAGTCTCCTGATGCTGCATGATCTCGGATGATGTCTGTTCGTGCTTCAGGACGGTGTGCGGGGAAAGTTGACATTGATATATAGGTGACCTGTCCCTCCTCTGTCGACACTACTGAAGCCGTATGGATAGGAACTGTATGACCCGGAACCTTGCTGGCGTCTCAGCAGTCCTAATTGGTAGCATAGCCGTCGGATAAGTGCTTGTCCTAAACGCGGAAAAGTTTGTATGGATCACCGACCGCATCTTGAGCCCGTGTTCACGGCCCGGCCCGAGTGGTTCAACCTTTCGGCCGCGCGGCCGGTCCGCGTCACGTCGTGGGTGCCCGGATCGGGCGAGCTGCGCGCCATTCGGCCCGACTCGCCGGAGTTCCCCGGATGGCGCTACGGCGACTACGTCCTTACGCCGGAACAGCAGGATCAACGGCCCCACGACCACCAGTACTACGAGATCAACATCGTGCGGCGGGGCGTGGCGGTCCACCGCACCGACGACTACGACGGGCTGATCTCCGAGCGCAGCGTGGTGGTCATGACCCCCGGGTCGGTCCATTCCATTTACGGCGTGAGCGACCTCGAGCAGACGAACGTCTACTACCTGCCGGAATGGCTCTGCGACGACCTCACGGCCTTCTGGGGGCAGGAGGGCCTCGTGCCGCTGTTCCTGGCCGCGCCGCTGTTCAACGCGCCCATCGTGCTCACGGCGGTTCAATTTGAGGTGACCGAGGAAGAGCTGGCGAGCGTGGACCAGGAGCTGGCCGACATCGGAAGGGAGTGTTACCGCCCGGAGCCGTCCCTGACCTTCCTGAACGCCGCGCTGCTCAAGATGCTGATGAAGCTGAGCCGCGCCTATGTCCGCCAGTGTCCGAACAACGCGCTGCTGCGGTTCCGGCCCGAGGTGCGGCGCGCCCTCGAACACATCGAGCAATGCATTCTCCAGTGCGAGCCCCTGTCGATCCGGAACCTGGCGGGGCAGGTGGGCCTGTCGCCGCACCATTTCACGGCCGTGTTCAAGGAGGCCACGGGATGGAGCCCCATGGAGTATTACCAGCGGCGCCGGGTGCAGCACGTGTGCCGGCTGCTGCTCGACCCGGAGCGGACCATCACGGACATCGCGCTGGAGCTGGGCTACTCCGATTCGGCCCACCTGTGTCACTTCTTCAAGCGCCATCAAGGCTTGTCGCCGCGGCAGTATCGCGCCCCCCTCCTCCACGGCGCCCAACCGACCAACCCCCGCCGATAGCCCTGACGTCGGGATGTTCCCCGAAGGGGATAGATTCGCAGCGATACAGGCCCGCCATTGGACGGGCCCGTTCCGGCATCGACTTCGGCCCCGCCCTTCGTAAGCCTACGAGGACTGCGCTGGACGGGTTCATGTGAGATGGCCTCCCCGCATAGGACTACGGGGACTGCGCTGGACGGGCTCCTTGCAATGCCCCCACCCGTCATTGCGAGGAGCGGCCCCCTTGAAAAACCCCTAGGGGAGGAGGGGTTACAGCGGCTTGGCTTGTTCCGTCTGTGGGCGCCTATACAGAGCGACGCGGCAATCTTTACCTATGGGATGACGAGGACTTCGCGGACAGGGATCACCGGCTCA
>CAYVOE010000519.1:0-3682 GCA_964452795.1 uncultured Nitrospiraceae bacterium | reverse complement strand
AACCGCTCTATGTGGTCGTAAACGGGCCGGTCCTCGTTCGCGGCACGGCGGCTGAGGCGGTCGGGGTATACGCTGGCCTTGCCCGGCGCGGGCACCACGAGCAGGGCGATGCCTCGGGCCGCGAGGGCGTCGCGGAAGGCCACGATGGCGGGCAAGGGGTCGTCGTAGAGTCGGTCCGCCGCGTCCGGCACCGGCCAGGGCTCGACGAGAAAATCCACGCCGGGCCGGTAGAACAGCCAGCCGTCGCGGCCCGCCACCGCCTTTTCGCCGAGGTCGTCGAAGGCCGTGTAGCGCAGGTACTGCACGGCGGGACGGGACAACACGGCCGGCCAGGCCCGATCCTCGAGCCGGCGCTCGAATGCGCGCAGGTGCTCCTCCGTGGGAGCGGCCCGAAAGAGGTCGAGAAACTGTATCCGTTCGCCTCGGCTCCATTCCCGGGCCGCCTGTACGGTGCCGCCGCACGCGATAATGGCCAGGAAAATTCCGATGAGCGCTGTCTGCGATCCTTTGGACGCCGTCATGACTCCCCCTCAGAACTGGAAGTAGAGGAACGGGTTGAAGGCCTGGATGAACATGGCCAGCAGCGACAGGACGAACACCGCCGTAAGGAACAGCACCCGCCGTCCGTTCAACCGCTCGACCCACTCGTGGGCCTGTAGCCGCGAAAAAGCCAGGACCGCGCACAGCGCCAGCAAGACGTAGTTGCCCCGCGTGTAGAGCACCGAGTCGAGGAGCAGCGAGCCCGGCGCCGGCTCCGTCCGGCCGAAAAGGGCGCGGAAGTAGCCCCCCGCCTCGTGGATGTCGAGGCTGCGGAACAGGACCCACGAAAACAGGACCAGCACGAAGGTGATGTCCACCCGAAACGGCCGGGGCAGGCGGGCGTAGAGGCTGTCCTTGCCGAGCCAGCGCTCGAAGGCCAGCAGGCCGCCGTGGAAGGCGCCCCAGGCGATGAAGGTCCAGTTGGCGCCGTGCCACAGCCCGCCCAGGAGCATCACCACGATGAGGTTCACGTAGGTCCGGACGGCTCCGCGGCGGTTGCCTCCCAGGGGTATGTACAGGTAGTCCCGCAGGAAGGTGGACAGGGAAATGTGCCACCGGCGCCAGAAATCGGTGATGCTGTCGGCCCGGTAGGGGGCGTTGAAATTTCTCGGGAACTCGAAGCCGATCATCCGCCCCAGCCCCACGGCCATGTCGGAATAGGCCGAGAAATCGAAGTAGATCTGAAAGGCGTAGGCGACCAGGCCGGTCCAGGCGTCGAGCGTCGCAGGCGCTTCGGCGGCAAACACGGGGTCGGCGATGGCGCCCATGGGGTTGGCCAGGAGCAGCTTCTTTCCAAACCCCAGGATGAACAGGGCGACGCCGCAGGCGAACCGCTCCTGCGTGTGGTCGCGGCGCACCAGTTGTTCCGCCACGGTGTTGTAGCGCACGATGGGCCCCGCGATGAGCTGGGGAAAGAGGGCCACGAAACAGGCGAAATCGGCCAGCGACCGTGCCGGGGGCGCGTCGCCGCGGTAGACGTCGATGGGATAGCTCAGGGCCTGGAACACGAAGAAGGAGATGCCCACGGGCAGGATGATCTGAATCACGGGCAGGGCGTCCGTGCCCATCCAGGCCAGCATCGTGTTGACGTTGTTCTGGAAGAACACGAAGTACTTGAAGAACCCGAGGAGGCTCAGGCTGACCACGACGCTCGCGGTCAACGCCGCCTTGCGCCGTTTCTCGTCGCCCGGGTTGTCGGCGATGACCCGGCCGCAGGCATAGTTGACCGCCGTCGCGAAGAACATCAGGCCCACGAACCAGGGGTTCCACCAGCCGTAGAAGAGGTAGCTGGCGAAGAGCAGGAACAGGTTGCGCCGCCCGGGGAGCAGGTAGTACGCCAGCAGGGTCAGGGGCAGGAAATAGAAGACGAAGATGTGGGAGGTGAAGACCATAGCGGCCTAAGGCACGACCCGGTTCGTCCATACCGCCCAGTAGATCGGCTCCGTGCTGTCTTCGCTATCTTCGGCGTACTCGTTGATGATGCCGGCCATGCAGTAGTCTTCGATGGGCAGCTCGAGCGCCATGCGGTGCCATTCGCCCTCGCGGAAGTCGATGGCATTGCCGCCGATGTCGCCGGACCGCTCGTCCGCGGCCTCCGCCCGGGGCTTGAGGGGGTTGTAGTGGCCCACGAGGATCGTCTTGGGTGCCTCGCCCCGGTGGGTCTGCCGCACCTCATACTTCATCACGTAGGCATAGTCGTAGAGGTCGTTCGAGGGAAACTCGCCCGGCACGTCCACAAGCCGCGCCGTCACCTCCACGCTGCCCCGCGTGGTCACCTGCGCATCGGCCCCGTCGTCCGGTTCCGCGCCGCAACCCATCACCAGCAGCGCCAATGTCAGTGCCAGCGCCGGCCCGCCCCACACCCGCACCCGTCTCATTCCTCCGTCACCACCTCCGCGTAGGTCCAGTGCGGTTCCCAGCCGTTCGGCAGGTCCAGCACCGGCGCTTCTTTCGCCTCCGGATGTTTCGCCCGAATCTCGGGGCTCTCCCCGCGGACGGCGGGCACATCCGATAGGCGCATGATGCACATGGGCGCGCCGGACGTTTCCGATCCCCCGCCGTCCTGCGGGCAGCGGGTGAAGATCACGTATTGCCCGTCGGGCGACACCGCGCCGCCGTAGATGTGCACGCCTTCTTCTCCATACACCAGGCGCGCCTCGGTCCCGTCGCCCTTCGCCATCCAGAGCTGGGTCCAGCCGTAGCCGTTGTTCGCCTTCTGCCCGTCCGGCCGCGACGAGAACAAAATGTGCTCGGAGTCGGGGAACCAGTCCGGCGTGCAGTTCTGAAACGTGTGAACCACGTTCACCGCCCCGTCCTCGGCGTTCATCCGGACGATGGTCCAGGCCTGGGCCTTCACGTTGCCCGTCCCGCAGAGCCATTTCCCGTCGGGCGACCCGAACAGCTGCTGATAGATCCCCTTCCGAGGCATCTCGCGGGTGACCTCACCCGTCGCCGCGTCGACGATCCGGATGCCCTTGGGCTCCAGGCAGATCAGCTCGGAGCCGTCTGAGCCCCACGAGGCCCAGGGATACTCCCCCTCCCCGCCGAGGACACGCGGTTCCGACCCGTCCGCCTCCGCAATCACCAATTCGCCCTGAAAGCCCCATCGATCGTGGTTGATCGTGGCGCCCCGCGCGAGCCGGCGGTACAGCAAATGACGCGAATCCGTCGAAAAGCGCGGCGCCGCCTCCTCGTACTCGGGCGTGTTCGTGATGTTCCGCTGCGCCGAGCCGTCGGGCCGCGAGAGATAGAGGTCCCACGTCCCGTTCTCGCTCCGCGCGCTGTAGACGAGCCAGCCCTTGCCCGCCACTTCCGCGGCCAGGGCCTCCGTACCCGGATCCGCCGCGGTCGCGCCCGCGCCCGCAAAAAGCAGGACGCCCAACAACGCGGTCATCGTCGGTACTCGCATAAGACCTCCCAACCGGGGGACATAAGGACTCACCGGCGCCAATCCGCGGGGCAGCGGAGGCCGGCTTTTTATCGCCGTTCGCATTGCACTCACCCGGTGTCGCAAGCGAGCCAAGTCTAGCACCGGCCCCCCATGACGTCAATGGAAATCCGACGATGCTCGTCTCCTGAAGGGAGATTTGATACCGGACCACCTCTGTTATATAACTGTTCGATAAAAGTGATAGTAGGTATG
>CAYVOE010000518.1:0-3720 GCA_964452795.1 uncultured Nitrospiraceae bacterium | reverse complement strand
CAGTTCGGCGTCCTTCTCGGGGGTGGAGTCGGGGTTGAGGTAGGAGGGCCAGTTGTACTGCTCGGCGTCGCGGTCGAGGGTCATGCGGTAGAAGCCGTTGCGCAGTCCGTTGGGCACGCCGTAGACCCAGCGTCGGCCGCCGCCGTGTAGGGATTGGTAAAGCTCGGCCCAGGCGGCTTCGGGCATTTCCTGGGCCTCGTCGACGACCTGCCAATCCACGTGGAGGCCCTGGAAGTTCACGCCGTGCAGTCCGGCGATGCGTCCCCACAGGATGAACCCGTTGGAGAAGCGGAAGAACCAGGAGGGGCTCCGTTTGAGCTCGACGAGGCTGGGGGCGAGCTCGGGGGTGGACTGGAAACGGCGGGCGAGCCGGTGCATGAGGGGGAAGAGGTGGTTCTCGCAGGGGGCGGCGATGAGCATCTCGGTGTCGGGGCAGGCGACCATGGCCCAGGCGGCGACGATCTCGATCTCGGAAGTCTTGCCCACGTCGCGGCCGTCGCAATGGACCTTGCGGAAGGCGTGGGATTCGAGGGACGGGACCTGGTAGTCGCGGGCGATCCAGGGGCGGCCTTTGGGATCGGTGAGGTGATCGCGGGCGAAGCGGGTCCGTTCGTGGAGTTCCAGCCAGCGTCGGACGGCGTCGTCGGAGAGGCCGCGCTTGCGCAGTTGGTTGCGGGCGCGACGGGCGTTCCAGGGGAGCATGGGGCGTATCCTGTTCGAGCGGAATAGAGGGATCAGGGAAAGGGACGGCGGGCGGTCTCGAAGCGGAGGGCGTCTTCGAGGACGCCGTCGGCCTGGCGCAGGAGGGGCTTGAGGGTGTCGGCGAGTCCGGCGTCGAGGGGCGTGCCGGAGCGGGCGCAGACGTCTTCGAGCTCGCGCAGGGCTTTGCGTCGGCGCTCGTGCCACTTGGCGAGGGGCTCGAGCAGCTCGTGGAGGGAGGTCCGGGCGCCGGCGTCGTCGGCTTCGACGCGCAGGACGCCCGCATCGACGAGGGCCTCTTCGATGCGGCAGACGATGAGCAACGTGGAGAGGACCTCGACGGCGCGGACGGCGACGGGGGCGGTCCGTTCGACGCCGCAGCGGTCGAGGAGGGCCTCGAGGGCGGAGAGGGCGGCGCGGGCGCGGACCCCGCCGGGGTCGTCGGGGGTGCCGTGAAGGAAGGGGTCGGTGAGCATTTGCCAGAGGGACATGGGGTGGACTCCTGGGGGTGGGGTTCGGGTGTCGCAGGCGCTGCGGCTTGCGGGGGACGATGGGGAGAAGCGGTTTCCGACCGCTGCGCGGGAGGTATGGCGGGCCCCGGGCCTGTGTTATAATCGGCGCAATCCGGCTGTTCGCTCCAAAGAGCCGGTTTTTTGGCATACAAGGGGGCCCGCAACGGGTCGGGAGGCACCGTGTCGCACACAGTCGAGGGCGCGTGTCACGCGGAAGACGGACGGGTTGGCGGCGAGGAACCCGAACACGAGGCTTTCCTGCGGGACACGTTGGACGCATTGGATGAACTGAGCCGGTCGGAGGGAGGGCCACCGGGCTCGCCTCGGGCGGCGGAGGTTCGAGAGCGAATTGAGAAGGGGGTCCGGGGATTGGCCCGGCTGGCGGCCGAGGCGGGGGATCGCGCTCGGCGGGACGAGGACGAGCGGTTCCAGTTCGAGGAGATGTTCCTCCGGGCGTTTCACACCGCTCCCGTGTCGATGAGCCTGGCCACGCTGGACGAGGGCCGGTTCATAGACGTCAACGAGACCTTCCTGAACCGATCGGGGTACCGTCGCGACGAGATTGTGGGCCGGACGTCGACGGAGCTGGGCCTTTGGGAGGAGCCCGACGGCCGGGCGTGGGTACTGGAGTCCCTCCGGGCTCAGGAATCGCCGAACGCGGGGCGGTACATTCGGACGGTGGCGAAGGACGGGCAGAAGCGGCACGCCCGGGTCTTCACGCACGCGGTGCGCTACAAGGGCCGGGACTGCGTGTTGGGCATCGCCGAGCCGTTGGAAGAACGGATGCGGGCGGAGGAGGAGATCAACCGCCTGCGCCGATTCTATGAGCAGGTGCTGACGGACCTTCCGGCGGAGGTGGCGGTCTTCGACACGGAGGGGCGGTACCTGTACCTGACGCCGAGCGCGCTGCGCGATCCCGAGATGCGGGAGTGGCTGATCCACAAGACGGACTACGACTTCTGCTGCCTCACCGGGATGGACGTGTCGGCGGCGTATCGTCGGCGGGGCTGGCTGATGCAGACCATCGCCGCCAAAACGCTGTGTCGGTTCGAAGAGGCGGTGACGATGAACGACGAGCCGCCCAAGCATTTCATTCGGCTGTACAACCCCGTGCTGGACGGCTCGGGCCAGGTGAGCTACGTCATCAGCTACGGGGTTGAAATAACGGACCTGAAACGGCTGGAGAACCAGATCACCCAGGCGCAGAAGATGGAGGCGGTGGGTCGGCTGGCCGGGGGGGTGGCCCACGACTTCAACAACCTGCTGACGGCGATCATCGGCACCACGGATCTGCTGTTGAGCGACGTGGACGGGGACGACCCGGTGCATTCGGGCCTGGGCGAGATCAAGCGGGCGGCGGAACGGGCGGCGTCGCTGACGCGCCAGTTGCTGGCCTTCAGCCGGCGCCAGGTGTTGCAGCCGGTGGTGCTCAATCTCAACGCCATTCTGACCGATATGGAAACAATCCTGCGGCGGTTGATAGGCGAACACGTGGCACTGACGATGAACCTTGAACCGGGGCTGGCGTACATCAAGGCGGACGCCACCCAGATTGAGCAGGTGGTGATGAACCTGGCGATCAACGCCCGCGATGCCATGGACAACGGGGGCGTGCTCGAGATCCGGACGGCGAACGTCGATGCGGCGCCGACCGACGTGCCGTCGAAGGCGGATGCGTCGTACGTGATGCTGGAAGTGCGGGACAGCGGATGCGGCATCGCCGACGAGGTGCGTCAGCACATTTTCGAGCCTTTCTTCACGACCAAGGAGGAAGGGCGCGGCACGGGCCTGGGCCTGTCGACGGTGTACGCGGTGGTGGACAACGCCGGCGGCCACATCACGGTCGAGAGCGAGCCCGGGCGGGGCGCGGTGTTCCGCATCTACCTTCCGAAGGCGGTGGCGGCGGCGCGGGCGGAGCTGCCCAAGCCGGTGGAGGCGGAGACGCCGTCGCCGACGGAGACGGTGCTCCTGGTGGAAGACGAGGACGCGGTGCGCAACGTGGTGCGGCGCATCCTCGAGATGAACGGGTACCGCGTGCTGCTGGCCTCCGACGGCGTGGAAGCCCTCGAGGTGGCGGAAGGGGAAGACGGCCGGATCGACCTGCTGCTGTCCGACGTGGTGATGCCGCGGATGTCGGGGCGGGAGCTGGCGGAGCGGCTGAAAGAGGCGCGGCCCGATACGCACGTTCTGTTCATGTCGGGTCATACCGACGACGCGACCGTACACCACGTGGCGGTACACCAACCTACGGCGTTCATTCAGAAACCCTTCTCCGCATCGTCCCTTACGCGCAAGATCCGCGAGATCCTCGATTCGAAGTGACCCGCCGGCGGTTGTCGGCATGGACATGGCCGTCGCGGTAGTCGTCCTTGACCCAGTCGAAGTGTCGGCGGCAGACCTGGCCGAGGGTTTTCTGGGGGATGCGGCGTCCCGTGCGGGCGACGACGGCGACGACGACGGCGGCGGCGCCGGCGAACTCGGCGAGGTGGCGGGACTGGCGGGGCACGGC
>CAYVOE010000517.1:0-3721 GCA_964452795.1 uncultured Nitrospiraceae bacterium | reverse complement strand
ATAGAGAGGAAAACGAAGAGGCTTTGGCGTATGATTCTGATTGGCTGTCTAACGCCCTGGCGCTAACCTGCGCGCCGCGCAGCGGCGTGTCAGGTTCAGCGCCCCGTTAGGCCTCATGGCAAGCCGCTCCGATTCACTGAGGCAAGAACGGGCTCAACCTTCCGCGCCTCATGATGGCCCTCCTTCAGCAAGTAAATCGCCGAAATCCGCGAATCCGTGCTCACCGAGGCGATGGATTAGAGCCCGCACGCTGTTCCGCGTCTCCGGATGCCCAGAGTGAAGAGCCTGACGCAGGAGCGGCTTGACGTCCTCCACAGGGACATAGCTGTATCTCGCTCGTAGCTGGGCGAGCAGGACAAGTTCAGCGATCTGAAAAGTCGTATCCACATCTACTCGGGCGAGTTCGCGTAGCCGCTCCCAGTCAGTATGCAGGTCTACATCACCTCCTGCGAATTCGGCGGTGCGGAGACCTAGCCGAAGAACCGCCTCATCCGGAATGTGGGGGGTGCGGAAGAACCAGGCTAACCCCTTTGCCTCTTCCGCCGCTTCGCCGGGGTCGACTCGCTCCAGCTCCGCAAGCCGCCATTCCCAGAAGCTTACAAGCCGGTTCAGGAACTCGGGGGAAGGTGCCTCCTCCGCATCACTCAGCCCCCTGAAGATGCCCCAGTACGCACGACCACGTTCCTTGGCAAGCACGTTTGCGAATGTCGTCTCGACCAGGCGATCCGAATCACCCAGGCTTGCATTACCCCGGAGAAATGAGACCAGAACATGCGTAGCCAGCGATTGGTCCAAAGACCACCGCTCCGTGTCGGTGGCCTTCCAATCCGCATCCCTGCCCGCCACATCAGCGGCCTTCTTGTACCACAAACGAAGCACCTGGAATACGGAATCATAGACGCGCGAACGGACGATGTACGCTCCCCATGCCGGCTTGTTGATGGGATCCTCGGCTCCACCCGCGAAGAGCCGCTCCGCAATTTGAGTTATCCATTCAGGCACAAGGAGGTGGAGTTGCGGAATGAATTGACCGACCATCGCGTGGGCGGCTATACCAGCTCTCCCACCCAGGTGCATTATATCCTCGAGCAACGGAACCAACCTCGGCCGAACGGCCTCCTTCCCTTGCGCCGCACGCCGCTCGTCAGCCGGCTCTTCACGCACTCTGGCCCGGTACATCCAGAGCGCCGCTGAGATAACCACACGGGCGACCTTACCTGCCGAGTCGTTCAGCGAGGCCATCAGTACCCCGTCGATACTCGCAAGCGGCTCTCGGTTGAACTCGTTCCCCGGGATCGGACACTGAACAACTTCAATGACGACCGACCAGACTTCTTCTTCAAGGTCCAGTGGAATACGATCGTTTGCGCACCCTTCATCCAAAATGCCAACGATTGCATCCACCACCTCCCTCCAGGTGGCCGCATCGGGTGAGCTGAGTTGTCGATCCGTATCACAGGCCTCCCTGATGGCCTCGGATAGGAAGCGGAGCAGACCGGCCCAGTTCTTGAACTCGCCCGACTCGGCCGCTCTTCCGACTCCGCGTATGATCGTCTCGAGAAACTCCGGTCTGAGTGCGTGTTGAATCGCGAACTCGCCCACGGCGAGTGCCTCGTCGGGCTTCGTGGCGGCGTAGTCTCCCACAGCCAGCTCAAGTCCACGGAGCGTTCCCGACGACCCATTCACGCCAGCCTTCCAGTCACGCAAGAACTCGAAAACCGCTCGGGGCGACTGATTGGAAAGTTGCTCAGCAGTCGCGGGAGTCGGTTCGCCACCCCAAGAAACACCCCCGATGTACGTGCCGACCTCAGCAAGCTCTTGGTCCTCGTGCGACGGGCGTAGACCGTATATATCGAGTCCCTCGGCGATGTCCCGCAGTTCGTCTGGAATGTCGCCGCGGAACCAGATCAGGCGCTTTCTCTGCCAGCGTTTCCTCGCCTCCTCGAGATCGTCTTCCGTCGGTTCGGCATCGCGATCGGTGTCTATGTAGTACCGGAGAGTATCCACATCGGGCCCCCGGAGTAGCGCATACCGAAATAGCCTGCGAGCGCCAGGTGACGCGTTAGAATACTGCGACCGCAGGAGTGCGGCGATCTCACGAGCAGGCAGTTCCGGTTCTATCGCCTCCTGGGAAGCGATGACAGAGTCCAACTCCTCCTGAAGGTGCTTGCCGGCTGCGCCGAGAACGCGGTACCGAATACGCTGGAAGATCCGCCCGTTGTACTTGTCCAGTGTCGAGAGCGTCGTCTTCGCCGCCTCTGGCTCCGACGAGGCAAATCGCTCTGCCACTTCAGCCGTCGCGGAAGCCAACTGCCCGGGGATCTTCTCCCGGTCGGACGAGTCCTCGAACGCGTCGTGCCACAAACCCCAGGAGCCTCCCACCCCCAACATTTCAGCGAGTCGCTGAATACGGTTCACCTTGGCAAGTAGCATTCGAAGCGTCTTTTCGGAATCGAGGCTCTCGAGGGCGGGCAAACCGGAGTTCAGGAAAGCTTCCAGCGCGTTCCACTCCAGACGTGGAAGCATCCACTGCGTTCGCATCGTCAGCACGAATCCGCTGTCCCCTTCATCGACCTCCGGCGGCGAATCGGGGACGAAGAGAAGGTACTCGGCCAGCTTGAAAGCCTCTTTTCGTCCATCCGCGGCGAGGTGTGCAACAAGCCGTGCTACGGCCTCCGGATAGATGATGGCTGGGGCATGCTCAAGCGCCTTTGTCAGAAGGGTCACCAGTCGGCAGGCAAAGTCGGGAGGAACAACACAGGCGGCTTCTGCAACCAGATTCCAAACGGCTGGATTCTCGAGGTCCTCGGGAACCTCCCGCAGTACCTGTACGACGGTTTCCGGGACCGAGCCCGCGACTCGCACCAGGTACTCGCCCTCGGGCCATGCGCGGGTGCTCCAAGCCCCTGTTTCTGGATCGACCACGCGCTCGGGTGGATTGCCGAAGACCTTTACATCCGCCAGCGGCTTGGCCCACCCAGGATGATCGAGCCGGCTAAAGAAGTAGCGGCGTTGCGCCGGCCGAAGAAGGTTACGCTGAAGCCGCTCAATGTTATCCGGGGTGGGATGTTCGATCGCCAGCAGGACATCGAGCTCGGCTTGGGTGGCGAAATACGGGCCGATTCTTCCGAAGAGCAGTCCGCCCAGTTCATCGTATGCGATGCGTAGCTCCGCCGCTGAGGGGCCCGGATCCCGGTAGTGCACGGCGTCGGAAAACTGGCGATGGAGATGAAACCAGAGGCTAACCCGGGGATCCTGTGGCGGTAGTTGAAGAACTTGCGCGATTGTGCCGCGGTTCTTTTCGTCCTTCGCAAGATCCTCGGCATCTACCGGCAAAGCCATTCCCTCTTCCGCCAGCAGGCGTCGAACAACACCTCGAGACAGCTCTCGACCGGCATGCGCCACCAGGTAAGCCATTCCCGGCTCTTCGAGACGAGGAAGAAGGCGCACGGCATGCTCGTACAACCCGGCTAGTTGTGGATCGAGTCTCCGGAGCTCGCCGGCGAGCTCCCTTTGCCGTGGAGAAAGGCCTTCTGACGGGTGATCGTCCTCCGGCAAATCGCCGCGGGGTGGGGGGAATTCATTGTTCACGCCTGCCGTCGCTCCCCTTTACCATGGTGATCCACCCGCTGAGGCACCGGTCCTGCTCCCCGATGAATATTGAGGCCTAACGCCGGAGCTCACCTGTCGGCGCTCCAGCTCACCTAGCGAGATAACATAC
>CAYVOE010000516.1:0-3729 GCA_964452795.1 uncultured Nitrospiraceae bacterium | reverse complement strand
AGCCGCATGATGCTGCTTCCGCCGGCGTTGCCGACGCCCAGCTGGCTCAGGTTGCCCAGATTGGGAACGTTGCTGAGGCTGATGTCGCTGTTCAAGGCGTTGAGCTGCGCGGCGATGTGCACGGGGTTGCCCACGTCGAGGCCGCTGGCACCGGCGATGGCGCCGATGGTGGCCAGGGCTGCCGCGACCTGAATAGAGCCGAGCCGACCGGCAAAGGCGGGATCGAACAGGCCCAGGTCAAAATTCTCGACGGCCGCCTGATCGATGGCCCATCCCAGATAGAAGTAGCTCTCGTCGGCCGCCGCCCGGCCCGCACCCCGCCCAAAGGAGGTATCGGAGCACGGCATGTGGAGCCAGGGCTCTCCGGTCCGGGGGTTCTCCAGCTCCGGCGGATCCGCTTCCGAGGGGCACACCAGGATGTTGGCGTCCGTCAGGTATTCCGGGTAGATGTCGGGGATGTTGGCGAAGTAGTAGGTCGCGGCGCCGACCGTGCTCGAGGGAATCAGGGTCTCGAGCTGGGCATTCGTCAACGACTGTTCGCAATCCACGCCCCGGTACAGGGAGACCTGGCCGATGATGGGGAACCGGCCTTTCGACTCGCCGCTGTACATCTTGAGCATCAACCCCATCTGTTTGAGGTTGTTCTGGCAGGCCGCACGGTTGGCCGCCTCGCGCGCCCGAGCCAGCGCCGGCAGCAATATCGCTGCCAGAATGCCGATGATGGCAATCACCACCAGCAGCTCGATGAGTGTGAATCCGCCCTTTCGGGTCCTCATTGCATACTCCTCCACCCTATTTTTCTCCGCAATGATAAGGAGATCGGAAAATCCCCCATGACAACGCCGATAGCACCTACGCGGTTGCGCAGATTAATGCAACTGCGCACACATTTCAACCACAAAGGCTGTTCGGCGTATGCGTCTTTTGAGGGCCCGTTTTCCTGCCAACGGTCCGATGCCCGCACGGGTTTATCGGCTTCGGCGGCTTTCGGCTTTATGCGTCGGGCACGAAGCGGACGGGGTCCCGGAACGAGACCGCGTTCCAAGAGGAAACCCGCCGGCGCGTGCCGGCTGCGAGGCACGATGCACTTCGGGGAAATTCCGTGGGCGGAGGCGTCTGAGGTCCTTTGAAGGGGCTGCGCGACGACCGGGTCCGGCCCCCGTAAAGGAACCGCGCCCCGGAACGGGGTTCCGGGGCGCGGCGTCGTGCAACGGTATTGAGGTGAACTACCCGGCGAGCCCGACAACGTTGGCGAAGCCCCGAGCCGCGTAGTCTTTTCCGGGATACTTCGAGAACTCGACGTGACCGTCCATGTAGAGGATGTTCACACCACCGGGCACGTGGTTGAACTGCTCGACGGTGGTGGACGCCAGGTCGGCCATGACGGGTATGGTGCTTTGGGCCTGGGCGCCCGCGGCGGGGTTGTTGATGTCGGTGATCATGAACCGCTCGATGCCTTCCTTGAGCCGCAGGATGGTGTCGCCCCCGCCGTTGCCGACGCCCCAACCGCGCAGGTCGCCCAACCCGGAGTCCCTCAGGTTAATGTCGCCGTTCAACCGGCTGATCTGCGCGGCGATGTGC
Source organism: uncultured Nitrospiraceae bacterium (assembly GCA_964452795.1). GTDB lineage: Bacteria > Hydrogenedentota > Hydrogenedentia > Hydrogenedentales > SLHB01 > CAYVOE01. The sequence goes on along the minus strand of CAYVOE010000516.1, from coordinate 2,148 downwards.
ACGGGATTTCCGACATCGCCCGAGCCTTTGAGCACTTCAATGGTGGCCAGGGCCGCCGCCACCTGTGCCGATCCCATCCGACCGGCGAAATTGGGATCGAGTGCGCCCAGGTCCAGATTCTCGACGTCCGCCTGATCGATCACCCATCCCAAATAGAAGTAACTCTCGTCCGCCGTCGCTCGGCCCAGGCCGTACTGACGGCAAGGCATATGGAGCCAGGGCTCTCCGCTCGCGGGATTCTCCATGACCGGCGGATCCCCGTCCGAGGGGCACGCGAGGATGTTCTGGTCCGTGAGGTACTCGGGATAAATGCTGGGAATGTTGGCGAAGTAGTACGTGGCCGCACGGTTCGTGCTCGACGGTATCTGGAGCTCGAGCTGCGCATTCGTCAGGCCCTGTTCGCAATCCACGCCCCGGTAGAGGTTGACCTGGCCAATGAAGGGGAACTGGCCCTTCGCTTCGCCGCTGTACATCTTGAAGATCGTACCGAACTGCTTGAGGTTGTTCTGACACACCGCCCGGTTGGCCGCCTCCCGCGCGCGGGCCAGGGCCGGGAGCAGGATGGCCGCCAGGATGCCGATGATGGCGATAACCACCAACAGCTCGATCAGGGTGAAGCCCCTTTCTCGCGTCCTCATTGCGTGATCCTCCAGATCTGTCCGTTATGATCGAAGGGGATCGAAATCCCCTATGACAACGTTGTCTGAGGCCCCTCGGTCTCGCACCGTAGCACAACTGTGCACTCATGTCAACAGACAGCGGGATGCGATCGTCATCGGGGGAGGGGACTCCTGAAAAAAGGGGCGAGGCTTGCCCGTTCCGGGGGCGTCTTGACTTGAATGCGGTATGCGGCGTGAATGTTGTATGCGAAATCTTCGCGGTTTCAAACCGTACTTGTACTTGATTGGAACCGCCGGGGCGGGATATCGTTCTCTGTCGCGGCGGAACCGCCGTTGTACCGGACATTCCGCAGGACAAGGGGCGGCCGCCGTGCGCCGTCTCCACGTTCCGACCTCAAGGAAAGCACCAAATGGACACACGAAGCGCCGGCAGGCCCCTCTCGGCCTCGAGGGCTGCCGGCAAATGGACCATCAGCGATGTGGCGCGCCTGGCCGGGGTTTCCGTCAAGACCGTCAGCCGCGTCCTCAACAACGAGCCCGCCGTCCACGACGAGACCCGCCGCCACGTCCTGCGCATCATCGACGATCTGGGGTCCCAGCCCCACTCGGGCGCCCGCAGCCTCCGGGGCCGGCCCCCCAACTGCGTGGGCGTCAGCCTCGGCGCACCCGCCAGTGCCGCCCCGCTCAGCCAGGACATCATGATGTGGGTGTTCAGCCAGCTCTACACGCGGTTCGGCGTGGACGGCACGTACATCTGCTTTGATCTAAACCCCGGCGCCGACCGTCGCGGAGGCGACTATGCCCGAGGACTCTGGGAGCGGCTCTACCACGGCATCGTCATCACGGGCCCTCTTCCCCTGGACGACACGGTGCTTCGGCGCATCCACAATTCCGGGAAGCCTTACCTGCTCATCGGGCGCCTCGATACCCTGCCGGAAGCCAGCTCCGCCATCCCCGACATCGAGGAAGGGGCCTACCTGGCCACCCGTCACCTCATCGAGCGCGGACACCGGCGCATCGGGCTTTTGACGGCTTTCGAGGGCCTCCAGGCGGGTGAAGACCGCAAAGCGGGCTATCGCCGCGCCCTCGAAGAGGCGGAGCTGCCCCTCGACCCCCAGATCATCGAGCCCGTCTCGTTCCAGCCGTCCAGCGTGGTTCACGGCGTCCATCGCCTGCTGTCCGATCGTCGGGTCACGGCCCTCGTGGACTCGAGCGGCACGGAAGACGGCGCGAGCTTGCGGGAAGGCTTTGCCCGGGCGGGCCGCACCGTGGGCGCCAACCTCGAAGTGGTGACGTGGAGCTACACCCGCGAGGCCGCCGTGCTGGCCGAGGCCACGGCCCAGGTGTGGGTGCCGCTGCGGGAATGCATGCTGGCGGGGCTCAAACAGTTCGCCGACTGGTTCAACGGGCACCGGGAAGGGCCCGTACAGGTGCGGTACCGGCCCATCCTCGAGCGTCCGCCCCTGGACGCGCCCCTCTGTCGTCCCCGCATCATCTTCGGCTCCCTGGACGCGTAACTCCGGCCTAC
>CAYVOE010000515.1:0-3732 GCA_964452795.1 uncultured Nitrospiraceae bacterium | reverse complement strand
GGGCTGTTGAGGTGTTATATTGCGTCGTGAACGGGTTCACGCTGTGACCCGATTCACAAAACAGGGGCGCGGGCCGTAAAAGGACCCGCGGGGGATACACCCAGGAGGCGTGACCTTATGGCCACGGTGTCGGACCGCACCATCGGACGGTTGAGCCTGTACCGGCGGTTCCTGCGCGACCTGCGGGCAGACGGAGAGACCCACATCTTCTCCCATCAGCTGGCGGCCCTGGCAGGGGGCACGGCCGCCCAGGTCCGGCGCGACATCATGGCCATCGGGTACTCCGGAAGCCCCGTGCGGGGATACGACATCGAGCGCCTGCTCACCAGCATCGGCCAGTTCCTGGACGCCTCCCAGACCCAGAACGTGGCCCTGGTGGGCGTGGGGAACCTGGGCCGGGCCCTCCTGGCCTATTTCGTGGGCCGCCATCCGACCCTTTCGATCGTCGCCGCCTTCGACAAAGATCCTGCGAAGGCGAACCGGGTGATCCACGGGTGTCGGTGCTATCCGGTAGACGACTTGAAGGTGATTGCGCACGAGCAGGACATCCGCCTGGGGATTGTGGCGGTGCCGGCGCCCGAAGCGCAGTCGGTGGCGAACCTGTTGTGCCAGGCCGGAGTTCGGGGGCTGTTGAACTTCGCGCCGATACGGCTCTGGGTGCCGGAGCACGTCCATGTGGAGGACATCGACGTGACGATGGCGCTCGAGAAGGTGGCGTATTTCGCTCGCCAGAGCGAAGCTGAAAGGGAACCGTCGGAATGAGCATTGCAACCACCCCCCTAGTGCCGGATGTGGACCGCATCCTGGTTCGATACCCCGACGCGAAACGGGACGCGTTAATCCCGATCCTGCAGGAGGTCCAGGACACCCACGGCTATCTGTCGAAAGAAGCCATCTTGCGCATCGGGGAGCACCTGAACCTGCCCGCAAGCAAAATCTACGGCGTGGCGACCTTCTACAACCAGTTCCGCTTCCAGCCCAACGGGCGGTTCCACGTGCAGGTGTGCCGGGGGACGGCCTGCCACGTGAAGAACTCGCTGTCGGTGCTCGACGCACTCAAGCAGGAATTGGGGGTGGGCCCGGGCCAGACCACCCGGGACGGCCTGTTCAGCCTCGAGGTGGTGGCGTGCATCGGCGCCTGCGGCCTGGCGCCGGTGCTCTGCGTGAACGGGGAGTTCTACGCGGGGGTGACGTCGAAGCAGGTGCGCGACATCCTCGAGACCTACCGGGAGGAGGCGTCCGATGAGTAAGCTGTTCGACACGCGGTGCTGCGACCGCTGCGACCGCACCGAGGAGCGTCCCTGTCCGAACCTCATCGAGTGCATGGTGGCGGGCCCGAAATGCCACGAGGACGCCGCGTGCCGGGCCACGCGGGACGAGCGCATCCGCGCGCTGCGCCGCGAGACCCTCACGCGGACGGTGGTGTACGTGGGCGCCGGGACCTGCGGCCTGGGCGCCGGCGCCGGCAAGACCCTCGACGCCGTCAAGCGCTACCTGGCCTTCCACGACCTGGACGCCGAGGTGGTCGAGGTGGGATGCATCGGCCTGTGCTCGGCGGAACCCATCGTGGACATCCAGCTTCCCGGCCGGACCCGCCTGAGCTTCCAGAAGGTGAGCCAGGACCGGGTGAAGGAGGTCTTCGACGCGGTCTTTTCGCAGCGGGTGCCGTCGGAACCCCTCCTGGGCCAGCACCGCAGCGACGTGCTGAAGCCGTGGCCGGGTGTTCCCTACCTGGACGAGCACCCCTTCTTCGCGCCCCAGACCCGGTGGGTCCTGTCCAAGTGCGGGATCATCGACCCCGGCAACATCGACGAATACATCGCCCACGGCGGCTACGGGGCCCTGGCGGCGACCCTGCGCGGCAAGACGCCCGCGGAAGTCTGCGAGATGGTCGAGCAAAGCGGGCTCCGGGGTCGGGGCGGCGGCGGGTTCCCCACGGGGACGAAGTGGAAATTCGCCCTCAATGCCGAAAGCGAGCAGAAATACCTGGTGTGCAACGCGGATGAAGGCGACCCGGGGGCGTTCATGGACCGGGCGGTCATCGAAGGGGCGCCGCACCAGTTGCTCGAGGGCATGATGCTGGCGGCCTACGCCATCGGTGCGACCAAAGCCTACGTGTACATCCGCGCCGAGTACCCCCTGGCGATTCGGCGGCTCCGGCACGCCATCGCCGAGGCCGAAGAGTACGGGTTGCTGGGGTCCAACGTCCTCGACAGCGGGTTCAACTTCAAGGTATTCATCAAGCAGGGCGCGGGGGCCTTCGTGTGCGGCGAAGAGACGGCCCTCATCCACAGTATTGAAGGCAAGCGCGGCATGCCCCGTCCCCGTCCGCCCTTCCCGGCGGTGCAGGGCCTCTTCGGCAAGCCCACGGTGATCAACAACGTCGAGACCCTGGCCAACGTGCCCATCCTGGCGGCCCGGGGCGCCGAGGGGTTCGCGTCGGTGGGCACGGCCACGAGCAAGGGCACCAAGGTCTTCGCCCTGTCCGGGAAAGTGGTGCGGACCGGGCTGGTGGAAGTCGCCATGGGCACGCCCCTGCGCCAGGTGGTCTTCGACATCGGCGGCGGCATCGCCAACGGCAAGGCCTACAAGGCGGTGCAGATCGGCGGGCCGTCGGGCGGATGCATCCCGGCCCAGCACCTCGACATCGAGATCGACTACGAGTCGCTGAAGACCGTGGGCGCCATGATGGGTTCGGGCGGCCTGGTGGTGATGGACGAAGACACCTGCATGGTCGACGTGGCCAAGTTCTTCATGGAGTTCATCCAGCGCGAGAGCTGCGGCAAGTGCATCCCCTGTCGGGAAGGCACCCTGCGCATGCTCGAGATTCTGCAGCGCCTCACCCGGGGCCGCCGCAGCGAGAAGGGCGTCGACGCGCTGCAGCGGTTCATGGGCGTGGTGTACCTGCGCCGCCTCGCCGAGGTCATCAAGGACACGTCCCTGTGCGGCCTCGGCCAGACGGCCCCCAACCCCGTGCTGTCGACCCTGCGCTGGTTCCGCGACGAGTACGAAGCGCACCTGTACGAGCGGCGTTGTCCCGCGGGGGTGTGCACGGAACTGCGGACCTTCGCCATCGACACGGACAAGTGCGACGGCTGCGGCCTGTGCGCGTCGCGGTGTCCGTCGGAAGGCGCCATCGTGGGCCTGCCCCGCAAGATGCACTACATCGTGTCCGACAAGTGCATCGGCTGCGGCACCTGCGTGGACGTGTGCCCCAACGGAGCGGTCCACCTCCTCGACAACGGTCCCGGCGCGGCCGCGGCGCGCAAGGAAGAAGACGCCGGAGCCGACGCGGTACAGGGCGTGTTCTCGCCGGGCGTGTTCGAAGGCTGGACCAAGGGCAAGACCCTGCTGAGGCTCAAGTAACGCCGGGGAGCGTTCGGCCTGTCAGCGTACAAGCCGGGATGACGGGCGCGAGCCGCGGGACCGGATCCCGCCCGCGCCCTTCCATCCGAGTGCGAAGGTTCCGCGCCCCGACAGGGGATATCGGAACACATGGGGAATGAATTCGGCCCGGCGACGGGCGGGGGAGCATACATGGCCATGATGAACATAACGGTAAACGGACGGACGGTCGAGGCCCGGCGCGGGGAGATGCTGTTGTCCGCGCTCCGCCGGGCGGGGATCAAGGTCCCCACCCTGTGCCACATGGAAAACCTCATCCCCAGCGGCGCCTGCCGCATGTGCGTGGTCGAGGTGGAAGGCCGGCCCAACCTCGTTACGAGCTGTTCC
>CAYVOE010000514.1:0-3734 GCA_964452795.1 uncultured Nitrospiraceae bacterium | reverse complement strand
AGCACAAATGGAAAATTCTGTCAACGGGGTCTGCGCGGCCGATGGGACCGCCCGGACGTCAGTTCATGAAGAGGAGAACCATGAGCTGGGCGGAGAGAACGCGGAGGATCATGGTGAGGGGGTATACGGTGGCGTAGGACACGGTGGGCGCGTCGGAGCCGGTGACATTGGTGGCGAAGGCCAGGGCCGGCGGATCGGTCATGCTGCCCGCGAGGAGGCCGCACAGGGTGAGGTAGTTCACCTTGAAGAAGATGCGCCCCGCCAGGGCCACGACGAGGAGCGGCACCAGGGTGATGAGGGCGGCCATGGCCATCCAGTAGAAGCCGCTGCCCTGGGTGAGGGTCTCGATGAAGCGGTCGCCCGACTTCAGCCCCACACAGGCCAGAAACAGGACGATGCCCACCTCGCGCAGGATGAAGTTGGCGCTCGCGGGCATAAACCAGGTGACGCGGCCGATCTGGCCGATGCGGCTCAGCAGGATGGCCACGAGCAGCGGTCCTCCGGCGAGGCCCAGGCGGACCGGCGCCGGAACGCCCGGCAGGGTGAAGGGCCAGCTCCCCACGATCACTCCGAGGACGATCCCGAGAAACAGGGGGATCACCTCGGGGTGGTCGAGCCGCTTGATCGAGTTGCCGAGCTCAGCCGCGGCCTTGTCGATGCTCTCGGGCTCGCCCACGGCCAGGACGGTGTCGCCGAAGTGGAGGTCCACCTTCGCCGTGGCAGGCAGCTCAACCCCAAAGCGGCGCAGGCGGGTGATGGTGACGCCGTAGCGGTCCAGGAGCCCCAGCTCATCGATGGACTTGCCCATCACCGCCTTGTTGGTGACCACCAGGCGGCGGCTGCTAATCGCGCTGGGAACCTGCATGAGGTCGGCCTGGCTCTCGCAGCCCGCGATGACCCGGAGCTCTTCGAGGCGCTGCTTGGGCCCCACGGCCAGGAGCACGTCTCCCCGGGAGAGGACCGTGTCCGGCTGGGCCACGCGCACCGTATCGCCCTTCATCACCCGCGACACCACCACGTCGGCCGTGTCGAGCATCGGCACATCGCGCAGCTTCATCCCTTCGAGGTTGGGATTCTGGATTTCGATGTTCATCCGCGTGAGGCGGGCCGTTTCCCGCTGCTGGGCGGCCAGCAGGGCCTCGTTTTCGGCCGCCACGTTCACCCGGAAGGCCACGCGCACCAGGATCATCGTCAGGATGATGCCGATGATGCCGAAGGGATAGGCCACGGCGTACCCCAGGCCCGGCAGCTTGCTCATGTCTTCCGAATAACCCGCCACGTCGCGCAGGGCCGATTGGGCCGCGGCAAGGCTCGGGGTGTTCGTGGTGGCGCCGGAAAACAGCCCCACCGCCACCGGCATCTCGACGCCGCCCGCGAAGCTGATGACGACCGCCACGACGGCGCCCAGCAGCACGATGGACCCCGCCATGAGGTTCAGCGGCAGCCCCTCGCGCCGCAGGGACGACACAAACCCGGGGCCCACCTGGATGCCGATGGAGTAGACAAAAAGGATGAGTCCGAACTCCCGCGCGAACTCGAGGACGTGCTCGTTGATGCCCAGGCCGAAATGGGCGAACAGGAGCCCCGAGAACAGCACGCCGGCCACGCCCAGGCTGATGCCGTAAGCGCGGATGCTGCCCAGAGCCAGGCCGGTTGCCGCCACAAGCCCGAGAATGAGCACGGAAGTCGCGATAGACTCCGAGTTCAGGAAAAGTTCGGAAAGCCAACTCATGAGACGTTCGAAATTCCCCAATGAAGCGCATTACTGCGGAGAAGGTATGTTAGCATATTCGAGTCTATCGGCGCAAATTCCTTCCCCCCGTCCGCGCCCATTTGCCCCGCGCCCACGCCCGCACGGAGTTCGCCCCATCCCCTGAATGAACGGCGGCACGGGCCTCCGGTCCGCGCGCAAATCGCACGCTCGGAAGCCCGTGCCGCAATATCAAACGAGCGGGTCTACTGCTCCCGCTGAATCGCCACGACGGTGGACACCGGGTCGGGCTCGATGCCCTGGGTATTGATGACGAGCCGGTCGCCTTCCTGGCGGAATTCCAGCGCTTTCCCGTCCGGGAGGAGGGTCACCGCCGTGACCCCTTCCACGGGTCCCACTTCGAGAGACGAACGTCCCTGAAGCCCGACCTTGCCGCGAGGGTTCTCCATGATGTGCAGGTACAGGGTGTCGCCGCTGACCACGTCGTACCCCCAGTCGCCGTCCTCGAGCGGGCCCGGCCAGGTGCCCACGACGGACTTCAGCCGCGGCTGCAGCCAGTCGCCAATTTGCCGGTGCATCTCCTCACGCCCGAAGCCGAAGCTGTGGTCCAGGTCGCAGATATAACCCTCGCCCACCAGCGATATCACCACCCGCAGCCATTCCTGGGGATCCTGGTACGAGTAGGGCGTGCCGGGCTTGCGCCAGTTCTCGCGTTCCGTTCCCTTCCACATTTCCCAACTGAAGGGATAGCGCCAGGTGGCCACGGCCATGTACTTGGGATTCCGGCTCGAATGATGGTTCGGCCAGCGGGTCCAATAGGGATCGGCGTCGTTGTTGCCTTCCACCGACATCACGTCGGCATCGCCCACCCGATGGCCGCCCTCGGCGTCGCCCGTGAGGTTGGGGATGAGGAGGCACTCGGGCGTCACGGTCTTCACGATGCTGTACTGGGCGTCGAAGTTCCAGTCGTACTTGCCCTGGAACGGCTGGCTGGCGCCGTCCAGATAGAGCGCCGCCACCTGGTACTCGACGCAGAGGTTCTGGAGGTGGTTGTGCAGCGCGTCGAGGTAGGCGGGCCAGTACTTGTAGTCTTCCTCGCTCTTGAACACGTAGCCCACGTTGTCGGGCAGGCCCACGTAGCTTCCGAAGCGGATGCCCCGTTCCCGGAAGGCCCGGGCGTAGGCGCTCACGTCCTGGTGCTGCGAGATCTGGCCTCCGAACTTCTCCACAAAATCGGAGCTGCCTTTGAACATCTCCATGTCGAAGCCGCCGGGCCAGTCTTTGGGCAGGACCAGCCAGCCCGTGGTCTGATACGCGAATCCGTAGCCCTCGTGGGCCATCAGCTTGGCCTGCTCCACGGGATCGCCGTGGGGCAGCTCATAGCCGGGCGAGCCGTGGATGAGTCCGCCGAGCCGGACCTCTTCCATCCACTTCGTCGGACGCTCGCGCACGTCGAGGGTGAACGACGCCGAGGCCTGGTTCCCTTCGGCATCGCGCACGTACACGCGCACCGGAGCGGGCCCCACGGGCGCCGCCGCCACGCCCCACAGCTCGCCTTCCAGGCCGTTGAGGGTGAGGCCGGCCGGAAGCCGGGTGTCGGCGGCGACCTTCCATTCATAGGGCGGCGTGCCGCCGGCGGCGCTCAGTCGGAACGGCGACGCGCTGGGCACGCAATCCTCGGGCGGCGCCTGGACCTCGAGCGCCACGTAGTGCAGGCTCTCGTAGGCGGCCGGCAGGGCGTCGGTGGTGATGCGCAGATCGCCTTCCGGCGCGTCCACGGAGTATTCGAGCCCCTCGAGGGGCGCTCCCTCGGGCGAGACCAGGTTGGCGTAGAACCCCCAGATGCCGCGGCCGTTCTGGATCTTCAGGAGCAGGCGGTTCCAGCCGGCCTTGAGCGACACGGGAAACCGGTCGCCGTCGCGCACCAGCCAGCTCATAAGCTCGAACTTGGACTGGACGGGCTCGCCGTTCACCCACACGCGATACCCGTCGTTCGCGCCCACCCGCATCTCGACGTCCCGGT
>CAYVOE010000513.1:0-3740 GCA_964452795.1 uncultured Nitrospiraceae bacterium | reverse complement strand
AATACGTCCGGCAGTACCGCCTTGACGGCCCGTTCGAGCGACGGATGCTCGCCGCCGGTTCCCACGGTTATGGTGTTCCAGCCGTCGAATCCGCCGCGGCTCTCGGCGTTTATGAAGAGCACGATGTCCGCGGCCGCCCGCTGCTCGCGCAGCTTCTCGAGCACGTTCGCCAGGAACAGCTCTTCAAGGCCCCCAAAACCGGGCACGAGTTCGGTTGCGTTAACCCCTAAGCGCATATCGTCCGTTCTGCGGTTTCCTCGGCGGATCGGGAGACCGCCCTGTGGAACCTATTCGATGTAGCCGAGGTCGGCCAGCCGTTTTCGAATCTCTTCCTCTTCCTCGGGCGAATAGTCCACCCCCTCGAGACGGACGATGCCTTCTTCGGCGAGGGCATCGACAATCTTCTCGGCGGCGAAATCGGGGGTATCGTGTTCCAGAATCTCCGCTTCGATGCATTCGCCTTCGGGCTCTCGCCCCTCGTAAGCGGCCAGCACGATGACCCCGTTGCGGGACAGGAGCCGGCTTACCCACGCCAGGCCCGCATCGCCCCCCACCTTGTCCGCATGGGATGCGTCGAGCACCTCGACGGACCGGCCCAGTTCGGCCAGTCGCGTCGCGAGGGCCTTCATCGTTTCCGGGACGTTGGCGCCCGTCAGGCGCACCGTGATTCCTTTTTTCATCGCCCCTTCCTCCTAGCCTATGACCCGACCCTGCATCGACGGCGGTATCTCGACGCCGAGGAGATCGAGCACGGTGGGGGCCATGTCCATAAGCTGGAGCCCCTCCAATTGTTGTCCCCGCCGGCCGCCCCGGTCGTCCATCACGAAGATCCCGTGGAAGTCGTGGTTGGCGTCGTCGGGGCCGGTATCGTTCTCGAACGTGTATATGCTACCAAATCCGACCGTGCCCACGGAACGCCAGCCCAGATTGCCGAAATATACGATGAGATCGGGCGCGATGCCGTTGACCTGCCGGTAGAGGTTCTGCGGCTTGTGGGCCTTGTTGCCCAGGGGCCGGCCCTCGGGATCGGTCAGGGCCTCGATTCGGGCCGCCACCTCGTCGCGGAAGTCCTCGTACTGGTCGGCCGGGATGATGCCGTGGGGCTCCCGACCCTCGACGTTGAGGAACAGGCGGCCGTAATAGCCGCCGCTGCCCCAGACGCGGGTGCGCGACCAGTCGATCTCGCAGTCCTCGATGCGCCGGGGCCGATCCAGGTTGTCGCGCACCGCCAGCCATCCCTCCTGCATCAGCCATTCGTTGATGCAGATGCCGCCGTGCATGCCCCGGGCGCCGTGGTCGGACACCACGAAGACCGTCGTCTCGTCGCCCACCAGCGACAGGATCTCGCCGATCCGGTCGTCCACGGCCTTGTAGTAGTCGCGCATGACGTTTTCATAGGGGTTGCCGGGCTCGTAGCAGGGGTGCGACGTGTCTCCGAACCGCCAGAAGGCGTGGTGGAGCCGGTCCACCCCCATCTCCACCATCATGAAAAAGTCCCAGGGCTTGGTGGTCAGGAGATGGCGCGCCACGGCGAAGCGGTTCTCCATGAGGGCGTAGATGCGCCCGAGGAGCGCGTCCTTCTCTTCGGTCCGGAAATCCTTGACGTCGAAGATGTAGTCGCCGACGGCGTCGAGGATCTCGCCTTTCAACGCCCGGGGATAAGTAAAATCCGAATCGGTGCCCGGGGCGAGAAAACCCGCGGTGAGCCACCCGTTCACCGGCTTCACCGGATAGGTCTGGGGTACGCCCACCACGGCGACCTTCTTGCCCGCCCGCGACAGGATGTCCCAGACCCGCGGCTCCTTGACAGACGCGCCGTTGGCCGTCGCCATGGCGTCATAGGAATGGTCTTTCCGGTTGCGGAACCCGTAGATCCCGAGGACCCCGGGATCGCGGCTGGACATCATGGACGACCAGGCCGGCACCGTGATGGGCGGGTCGCAACTGCGAAGCAGCCCCCAGGCGCCTGCCTGAGCAAGCGCCTGGAGGTTGGGCATGTCGAAGCGGTCGGGACCGAACACGAACTGGGGCGTGGCGCAGTCGAGTCCGATGACCAGAACGCGCTGCGAGCGCTGACGGGCCATTTTACTTCCCGTTCTCGCTCTGGGCCCACTTGATGAGGACCTGCGCCACTTCGGGCCGGGTGAACTCGACGGGCGGCATTTCGCCGGCCCGCAGCATCTCCCGCACCTTGGTCCCGCTCAGGAACACGTGGTGCTCCTTGTCGTGGGGGCAGGTCTTGATGGAAGCCATGTTCCCGCAAGACCGGCAGAAGAAGGAGTGGTCGAAGGTCAGGGGATGGATCCCGATGTGCTGCGGGTCGAACTGGTCGAAAATCTTGTGGGCGTCGTAGGTGCCGTAGAAATTGCCCACGCCGGCATGGTCGCGGCCCACGATGAAATGGGTGCACCCGTAGTTCTTGCGCATGATGGCGTGGAAGATGGCCTCTTTCGGCCCGGCGTAGCGCATGTTGACCGGCATGATCGACAGCAGCACGTGGTCCTTGGGATAGTAGTTGTCGAGGAGGACCTTGTAGCAATCCATGCGGACATTGCCCGGGATGTCGTCGCTCTTGGTGGTGCCCATGAGCGGATGGAGCAGGAGGCCGTCGCAGATCTCGAGGGCCGACTTCTGGATGTACTCGTGGGCCCGGTGGACCGGGTTGCGGGTCTGGAAGGCCACGATGCGTTTCCAGCCGCGCTCCGCGAAAGCGGCCCGGGTCTGCTTCGGCGTCAGGTTGTACTCCTCGTGATCGACCCGGCGGGTCTTCAGCACGTCGATGTCGCCCGCCAGGAACACGGGACCCAGCGAATAGACGTACTTCACGCCGGGATGGGATTCATCGGTGGTGCCGTAGGTCTTCTCGGCGATCTCGCGGGCGTCGAACTTGAACTTCTCGGAAAGGTGCAGGATCGCGGCGATATCGCCTTCGTCGTCGCGCAGCGCCACCTCCGACCCCGTCTCGAGGCGGTCGCCTTCTTCCGCGCTGACCGCCAGCAGGATGGGGATCGTCCAGGGGATGCCCGGACGCAGGTGCATGGTGTCCAGCACGCTCCGAACCTGCTCCGCGTTCATGAAGCCGGTCAGGGGACTGAAGATGCCCTTGCCGATATTGTCGATGTCGAAAGCCGTGTAGGCGCTTACGGTGATGGTGGGGAGCTTGGCGGCCCGGCTGAGAGCGTCTTCCCGGGCGGTTCCGGTCAATATACGGTCGACGAGTTGTCCGCCGTGCGGAGCAATGGACATCCTGCACCTCCATGGGGTTATACGGTGTTCCGGGAACCGATCCCGGCGTCGTAGGCTGCAACAATAGATCATAAAGTCTATCAGCCCGACCCGCCTCGTCTCAAGGCCGCGGACCGCGCGATCTTCTCGTTAACAGGTATATAAATATGGACGATGCCACCCCCATTGGTCTGGCCGGAATGAGGGTTAACGGCAACGGAGAAAGCGGCGATTTGCGGCCCCGGATCGGCGGGGCGGTTGACCCGGTGGAGGCTCCGGCGGTATGCTTCTCCGATTTACCGGACCCGCGGATCGCCGGGTAATCTCGAAAGGCCCGACCGTGTCACGTCGCACCCAGCTTTTGTTGTATATCGCCGCCACCGCGTGCATGGCCGCCGCCATGGGCATGCACGACTCCGTGTTCAACAATTTCCTGCGAGACACCTACCACCTGTCGCCGGAACAGCGGGGATGGCTCGAGTTCCCCCGGGAGTTTCCTGGCTTTCTCGTGGTGT
>CAYVOE010000512.1:0-3740 GCA_964452795.1 uncultured Nitrospiraceae bacterium | reverse complement strand
GCGCTCGCTTCCGCGCGCTGACCCTGGGCTAACCTATGTCTCCCCTTCGGGGAATTGGCCCTCGCGGACGGCAACTCCGGGAAGGGCGCTTCAAGCGCCGGGCAGGCGGCTCGGGAGTCCACAACGACGGTGAGGAAGCACTCCCCTCCGTCACGTGGTGTTCCTGCGCATGTGCCCGGCTTCGAGGAGGCTCCTCACCCGTTGCTCGTCTTGCGGCGGATGATGGTCAGGGGGCGCGTGATGGTGTCGCGGCCGTTGACGGGTACGGTGAGGTCCCAGTCGTTCCACCAGCCGAGAAACTCGAAATGGCCGCGCCACTCGAGGAGGATCCGGAACTCCTGGGGATAGATGGCCCGTTTGCGGGTCTCCTGGGAGAGGACCGTGCGCGTGCCGCCGTCGTCGACTTCCAGCGTGATCTTTTCCTCGACGGTCTGCTCGACCCGGTCCACCAGGTTCGCCAGGTACGTGGTCTGGACCCGCACGCCGTCGCGCTCGCTTTCCCACGCGTTGGCGAATCCGCTGAAGGGTTCGAACTCGACCACCCAATCCAGGAGATAGAGCCCGCCCGGCCGAATGGCCTTCGCCATGCAGTCGAAATGATCCCGCAGCTTCTCCGTGGTGTCCACGTACAGCGACGCCAGCATGACGTAGGCGAAGTCCACCGGTTCGTCGAGGGTGAAATCGGCCATGTCGGCGCGGATCAACTGCGCCTTGTCCCCCAGGGGCGCCAGTTTCCGGCCCGCGAAGTCCAGCATGGTCTCGCTGAGATCGATCCCGACGTACCGCTTTCCACGGCGCACCCACTCCGCCGCATGGGGACTGTTGCCGCTGGCCACCTCGAGAACGCGCTCGACGGGGATGTCCGAGAACCAGTGTATGGCCTCTTCCATCACGTCGACTTCCGCCGCCACATCGCGAAAGCTGAAAGCGATCTCGTAGTATCGCGGGTGGTCGTAGATCCGGTCGCTCACAAATTCTCCTCCTCCCGTCGGGCAAGATTTGCACGCACGATCCGCGCGTTGCGCAGCAGGCCCCCGTGTTTGGCCCGGGCGATGGGCGAGCCCGCGAACCGTTCCCGGAACCCCGCTTCGTCGAGCCCCTCGATGTCCTCGAGGGCGATCCGGACGTTCCCGTCGCGGGGCTGAAAATCCGCTTCCGTGGTCACCACGGGCCGCCGGTTCCACGGGCACACATCCTGACAGATGTCGCAGCCGAATACCCAGTCGCCGAAGTCGCGCGCCAAATTCTCGGGTATTTCGCCCCGGTTCTCGATGGTGTGGTACGAGATGCAGAGCCGCGAATCCACCACCCGGGGCGCCACGATGGCCTCCGTGGGGCAGGCATCGATGCAGGCCGTGCACGACCCGCAGTAGTCCGCCATCGGCGTGTCCGGCGTAAGCTCCACCGTCGTCAGCAGCGCGCCGAGGAAAAACCACGAGCCCATGTCGCGCCGCAGCACCAGCGAATTCTTCCCGATCCAGCCGAGCCCCGACCGGGCCGCCCAGGCCTTCTCCATCACGGGACCGGTGTCCGTGCAGGCGTAGCACGCGGCTCCCGGCTCCAAGTCCGACACGTACTCCGCCAGCCTCCGCAGCGGCTTTTTCAATACCCGATGATAGTCCCGCCCCCAGGCATAGCGCGACACCCGGCCCCCCTCCGCCGGCTCCGTCGGCCCGTCGGTGTAATAGTTCCGCGCCACCACCACTACCGAACGCGCTCCCGGCAGTTTCTGCTGCGCGTCGCGGCGCAGCTCGGCCGTCGCGGCCATCCATTCCATGTCGGCGTGATACCCGCGGGCGAGCCATTCCCCCAGGCGGTTGTCAGGATCGACGGGCTCGTCCGCGGCGGCGACGGCGCAGGCGTCAAACCCCAGCTCCGCCGCCCGATCCTTGACCGCCCGGGCCCGTTCCCCGGGAGTCATGCGGACCTCCGTCACGGCCTCGCCCTTCGGGGAATCGCTTGACGGATCGCCCTGCGAAAGCTGCGGCCAATGCGCAAAAGCCGGGGATCTCCCCCGCCCGTTTGTTGAACTCCGGTCGCTTCAAGTATAATCAATGTGCAAGACGCCCTCTGCGGATAGTCGGGCCTGTTCCGCCCTTATCCCGGACCGTTCCGCCGCGGCCTCGCGGCGGTACCCGCCCGCCCAGGGCCTTCTATTCCGCTCTATTCCGGCGAGAGCTCGCCAACCGTGAACTCACGCACCTGCAAGTTTCGTCATTCAGCCAAAAGGCCTTCGCCGGCGCCGATCCTCCGGCCGGCACTTCATATGCCGCATGCCGCACCCCGCCGGGGACCACGGCGTTCGCGAAGGGTCAGAGGAGACTAACATGCAAACGCCAGAAACCGGACTGCGGATTCCGCAGTCGATTCGGCGCTTCCTCCTACCGGCCGCCGTCTTCGCGACGGTGGCACTCATTTCCCCCTCCGTATGGGCCCAGGCCACGATCACCCTTCCCGGCGACACCGAGCGTCTGCCCCGCAGCGAACGGGAGACCCGGCCGGGCCGCCTGGCCGACGATACGGCGCCGCCCGCCGTGGCGCCCGACGTGGACGACGTGGCGACAGGCATTGGCCTCGAATCCGCCCTGTTTCGCGAACTCAACATCCCCGAAGGCGACCTGACCGTCTCGGTGACCGGCGACGTGGTGACCATCCGCGGCACCGTGGACACCCTGCTCCAGCGCGACCGCGTCGGCGAGATCGCCCAGGGGTTGCGCGGCATCGAACGCGTGGTCAACCGCGTCACCGTGCGCACGCCCCGCATCGACGACCGCACCCTGCTCAACAACATCAACGCCGCCCTTGCCCAGGATTCGGTGGCCGGCTCCCTCAACATCGGCGTCACGGTGAACGAAGGCGTCGCCACCCTCACCGGCTCGGTGGACTCCTGGCAGACCCAGCAGTTGGTCACCAACGTGGTCAAGGCCGTGCCGGGCGTACGCGCCCTCAACAGCCGACTCGCCTTCACCACGCCCACCCGTTCCGACGACGAGATCCGCGCCGACATCGAACAGCGGCTCCAGATGGACCGCTGGGTCGATCCCGGCCTCATCGAGATCCAGGTGAACAACGGCCGCGTGGCCCTATCCGGGTCGGTGGGCAGCCTCTTCGAACGGAACCGCGCCGTCACCGATGCCTGGGTGCCGGGCGTGACCCACGTCGCGTCCGACGGCCTCGAGGTGGCGGCGGACCTGCGCGACGAAATGCGCCGGACCCGCACCGAAGCCCGCCTCACCGATCAGGACATCCGGGGCGCCGTTTCCAACGCCTTCGCCTATAACCCCCGCCTGATCACGGCCAACCCCGAGTTCTACGTCCAGGACGGCGTCGTGACCCTTCGGGGCACCGTCGACACGCCCCGTGCCAAGCAGGCCGCCGAAGAGCTCGCCTCGGGCGTGGTGGGCGTGCGCGGCGTGAACAACCTCCTCGAGGTGCGGCGGACCGAGTCCCAGGGCAACGGCGGCACGGCCCCGGCCACGGCCGACGCGACCGCGCCCCCTGCCGAGCCCCGTCCCGCGCCCGCGGCCCCGGATAATGCCGACCCGGTCGTCAAGGCGGTGCGCGACGCCATCGAGGCCGACGAACGCCTCAGCCAGGCCCAGATTTCGGTGACCCGGGACACGAGCCCGATCCACTTGGATCTCACCGGCGCGATGCGCCGCATCGCCGACCAGACCCTCCTCATTGTCAAGAACATGTCCGGCGTCTCAGGCAAGCCTCCCGTAGACGAGAGCTTGAAC
>CAYVOE010000511.1:0-3742 GCA_964452795.1 uncultured Nitrospiraceae bacterium | reverse complement strand
CTCTGCCGGGGCGCCCACAGACGGCATAAGCGGACCCAACGTAACCCCTCCTCCCCTAGGGGTTTCCACGGAGGGCCGCTCCTCGCAATGACGGGGAGGGGCACCCTCACGGCCCCGCCCCGCGCCGTCCTCGTAGTCCTACGATGCGTGGGAAACAGCGTCGATGGCGGGAGGATCCTGTCTGGTTGCCTGCCTGTATCACTGTATATGTATCCCCTCCGGGGGTATCTCGCACGCCGTTTCCTCAGCCCGTCCTTGCGAAAACCCGGGGCCGCATGCCATGGTCTGACCCGGCCTAAGCGTCACGAAGCCGGGACGGCGTATACCCAGCGGCCGACGAGGTGGTCGGGGAGCGTGAAGACCAGGGTCTCGCCTTCGCGCTGAGACGGGATGGCCTCTCCCCTGCTTCCGGGCGTCGGCCCTTCGGCGACGAGCTCGACGGCGGGCGGCAGATGTCGGGCCGGCAGGCGATAGGTGCCTCCGCCGTAGGACAGGAACTGGAGTACGGCGCCGCCTTCCACCCTCCGGTTCTCGGGCACGGGCGCCCAGGCCACTTGAGGCGCCTTCTGGTCGGCGAAGACGAAGGTCTGCTCGTTGACCGTGATCCGATCGGCCTGGCTCCCGGCGAAGGCGATGAGCGTGCCGTCGGCATGGACGCGAAACGCCATGGCCTGCTCGCCCTCGTAGGTGACGGCGTGGCCGTCGACGTGGAAGTCCTGGAGGCGAAGGGTCTCGGGCGGCAGCGGGTGATCGCGCAGGTAGGCCTCGTCTTCGTCGCGCTTGCGCGCAAAACCGCCCGGCCAGCCTTCCTCGACCTCGCGGAAATGGGGCGCCACCGCGACCGCGCCGTTGGGGAAGCGGCAGGCCAGCACGTCGGTGGTGCGGGAAAGGTGCTCGGTGTTGTCGTTGATTCCCGTGAACACGCCGGTCGGAGGATAGGCCCCGAGGGTGTCAAGGATCTCGAACAGGGTGCGGACCTCGTATCCCAGGCTCTGGGACTGGTCGTCGCGGGGACGGAAGCCGAGGAAGGTGGTCGTGCCGCCGCCGAGGAGTACGCGGTGGGTGCCGACGACGTGCTCCTTGACGCGAGCGGCCGGTATGGTCTTCTCCCGCGGCGAAACCGGATAGATGCGGTCCACGAGGAAGTCCGTGAGGATGACCTGAGGCGCGACCGCGGCGAGGGGTCCTTCAAACACGACCTGCTTCCCGGGGGCCATGAGTCCTTCGTTCTGTCCGGGAATGTAATTGACGCCGAACAAGTCCTGCCAGACGGGCAGGGCCGCCTCGCCCTCGGCGGTGAGCACGGGCGGCGGCCCGGACCAGATCACGCGGCCGCCGTTCTCGGCGAGATCGGTCATCATCGCCAGCAGGTCCTTCGAGGGGAAGGGCTCGAAAGCCGCCACCAGGGTCGTGAAGCGTCGGTTGCCGAGGACGATGGCGTTGCCGTCGACTTGTCCGCGTTCGAGCAGCTTGGCCGCCGTGACCGTGTTGGCGTAGCCGTACTGGGTCATCCAACTGCCGAACCGCTCGTCGACGGCCACCAGATCGAGGGGATAGAGCGTGAGCACCTCGACGTCGCGGTGCTGCATGTCCTGGACGAGCCCGAAGAGAGGCGAGCCCGCCGCGCCGTAGGCATTGACCAGGGCCATGCGGCGCTGATTGACTTCGTGGGGCATGCCCCAGTGGGCCGCGTAGGAGTAGGGAATCTCGTTAATGATGCCCGTGGAGCACGCCAGCGCCAGGGCCATGTAGTTTCGGTCGATCCAGCCCCCTTCGGCGTGGTCGTTGCCGTTTCCGGTGAGGAAATCGCCCCACTTGAAGTAGTCGTAGCAAGCCGAGGCCGCCTGATGCACCGTGCAGGACCACACAAAATTGCTGGTGTACTCGTACTGATTCCGCGCGTGGTGTTGCTGGCCCACGTTCCAGCGGTCGATGGTGGGGCTTTCCGCCCAGGTGGCGTGGGCCCGCGATTCGAGCCGGCGTCCGAACCGCTCTTCGGCGTGGTGCTTGGCCGCGGTGAACAGGTCCACCACCCCGTCCTGGAGCAGGTGGTAGTACCGAGCGCGAAACAGGGCGGTGCGCCGGATGTCTTCCGGGCTTCCGCCGAACACGTGCATCACGTCCTGCTTGGCGTCGAGGTCGTTGACGAAATCCTCCTGGCCGTGGACGAAATACACCAGGTACTTGGCGAAGTCGGCGTACTCCTCGCCGTACAGCTCGGCGTAGCGGCGGACCAGGCCGTCGCTGACGTAGCGCACGGCGAACTCGCCGTGGTCGTGGTGGTTGAAGTAGCCCCAGTCCTGCTGGATGTGCATCTCATCCGAGTAAAGGGCGTTGAGCCGGACGCCCGCGTCGGCGTACTTGTCCACCAGGCCCGTGAGGAAAGGCAGGGCCTGCTCGGAGAAATAGTCCATCTCGGGCGTGCGGTACTGCTGCACCACAAGGACGCGGTCGAGGTCGCCCACATCGGTGTGCCCCGTGCCGTGCACGCGGATCCGGACGGCCCGGTATTCGCCCGAGGCCCGTTCGAGGCCGTCGAAGACCTCCACCTCGACTCCGTCGGTGATCTCGACGATCTCCGCCGGGTCCACCACACGGTAGGGCGTGCCGCCGATCCGTCGTTCGCGGAAGGCGAAGACGCGCACTCCGGCATCCTCGATGTCGATGGGGCCCTTGTTGTTGACCCACCGCTGCTGACGCCACAGTTGCACGCTGAAGTCGCCCGTCTTCGGGTCGCGCAGGCCCTTCCGATAGTGCATCCAGCGCCCCGACTCGCCGGTCTGGGCCACATAGGCGGGCCCGATCTCGAGGGGCGTCAGGAGGCTGAGTTCCAGTCCCAGGCCGTAGGATTCGGCGAAGCGGCTGATGGCCGCGATGTGGTTGATGTACTCGGGCATGTCGGGCATGTACTTGCGCGGCGCGTCCTGGCCCGGCCGGTACTGTTTGAAGAAATGGTCGAAGGCCACGATGAGGGTGCGGTGGCCGGCGGCCTGGGCTTCCTCGCAGACCTGGCGCAGGCTCTTCGGATTGGGTTCGTGCGTCAGCGCCAGGTCGATGACGCGGTCCGGGTCGGACAGGGCCTCGAGCTCTTCGTCGCTCACGAGGATGATGCCCGAACGGCCGAGTTGGAAGCTCCAGGGGCCCGGGTACGACACCAATTCGCCCTGATAGGGCTGCTCCGGTACGCGCTGCGCCACGGCGGCGCCTCCTCCCATGAATGCCAGGGCCATGCAGACCGCCACGACTCGTGCGGCGGCGCCGAACCGAATTCCCTTTGTCGTCATGCTTCGATCCCCATTGGAATGGGCCAGGGGAGCCCGAGGGCGAACACGCCGTGCCACGCGTCAGCGGCCAGGCCCCGCCCCTGCGGTTCCCCGAGTCTTCAGGTGCCGTTTCCCACGGTAAAAAGCGGCGCTAGGATATCGAATGCCGTCGCCCGTGTCGAGCGGCCGGCGTGTGAGGGTCAGGGAACGTCGAGGGCGCGCACCGGCACCTGCCATACCCGGACCCGTTCCCGGTTCCACGAGTAGGCGATGGCGACGCCGGATTTGGTGGCGATGATGCACGGGTGGAAGAAGTCGCCCTGCTGGTTCTCGAGCACCACAATGTCGCGCCAGGTGACGCCGTTGTCCGAGGATACGGCCAGGCGGAGCGGACTGCGCAGGGAGGTGTCGGTGCGGGCCGGGTTGTACAACAGAAGCAGGCGCCCGTCTTCGAGCAACTCGACGTCGATGCTGCTGTT
>CAYVOE010000510.1:0-3748 GCA_964452795.1 uncultured Nitrospiraceae bacterium | reverse complement strand
CCCCTTCGGGGAATTTCCACAGACCGACGGTAGTGGCGGGGCGCTGGTGGGGCCGAGGCGCTGGGTGTTGATCCTCTTCGGGAAATTCCACGGAACCGAAAGGAATCCCACAGGGGCCGGGGCTCCGAATGACGGGGGAGGAGGCCCTCGTGGAGGCGGGTCTGGGGCTCATGGGAGGCTGCCGTGGCGGGGGGTGAGGCGTCGGCGGGGGGCGATTCGTACCGGGAAGGGCGGTTCGTGTACACTACGGCCCTGTCATTGTTCATCCGGCACAAGATTCGTGAGTTCCTCGGCTGCCCCAGCCCTGCCTCGCGTCTCGCACACTGTATAGAAAGATCGAGAACGATCCCACGATGAAATCATCTGTTCCGACCCGCCGCATCACGAAGCTGATGGCGGCCAACCGGAGCGAGATCGCCATCCGCGTGTTTCGCTCGGCCCACGAGATGGGCATTCGCACCGTATCCATCTATTCCCACGAGGACCGCTACGCCCTGCACCGGCTCAAGGCCGACGAATCGTACCTGGTGGGGAAGGCGGGCGAACCGCTCCGGTCCTATCTCGACATCGACAACATCATCGCCGTGGCGCTGAAGAACGGGGTCGACGCCATCCACCCGGGCTACGGGTTTCTTTCGGAGAACCCGGATTTCGCCCGGGCCTGCGAGAAGGCGGGCATCATTTTCGTGGGACCGCCCGTGGACGTGCTGGAACGGCTGGGCGACAAGATTCAGGCCCGGGAGATTGCCCGCGAGGCGGGGGTGCCCATCCTGTCGGGTGGAGACCGGCCGATCAAAGACCTGCGCGAGGCCAAGCGCCTCGCCCGGGACCTGGGCTATCCGGTGATGCTGAAGGCGGCCAAGGGCGGCGGCGGCCGGGGCATGCGGGTGGTGTCGTCGGAGGACGAGCTGGCCGAGGCGCTGACCCAGGCTCAGCGGGAGGCGCAGACGGCCTTCGGCAGCCCGGACGTGTTTCTGGAGAAATTCGTGCGCCGGGCGCGCCACATCGAGGTGCAGATCCTGGGCGACGCCCACGGCGGGCTCATGCACCTGTACGAGCGGGACTGTTCGCTGCAGCGGCGCCACCAGAAGGTGGTCGAGATCGCCCCGGCCCTCAACCTGTCCCCCGACGTGCGGGACCAGTTGTGCGAGTCGGCCCTGGCCATCGGACGGCGGGTCGGCTACGTCAGCGCGGGCACGGTGGAGTTTCTGCTCGACGTCGACACCAACCAGTACTATTTCATCGAGGTGAACCCGCGGATCCAGGTCGAGCACACGGTGACCGAGGTGGTGACGGGGGTGGACATCGTGAAGTCCCAGATCCTGATCGCCCAGGGCGCCGCCCTGGCCGATCCGGGCATCGACCTCACTTCTCAGGAGAGCGTGATCCTGCGGGGCTATGCCTTCCAGTGCCGTGTCACTACGGAAGACCCGATGAACAACTTCGTGCCCGACTACGGCCGCATCGCCCACTATCGGTCGGCCGCGGGCATGGGCATCCGCCTGGACGCGGGCACCGCCTTCTCGGGGGCCACGGTTACGCCCTTCTACGACTCGCTGCTGGTGAAGGTGACGGCCTGGGCGCGGCGGTTCGAAGACGCCGCCCGCCGCATGGAACGGTCCCTGCAGGAGTTCCGGGTGCGGGGCGTCAAGACCAACATCCCCTTCCTGATCAACCTGGTGGAGCACCCGTCGTTCATCCGGGGCGAATGCACCACGCGGTTCATCGACGAGACGCCCGATCTGTTCCAGTTCGAGCCGCGCCAGGACCGGGCCACGAAACTCCTGACGTACCTGGGCAACATCGTGGTGAACGACCATCCCCTGGTGAAGAACCGGCCCGTGCCCGCGCGTCGGGAAGCGCCCGTGCCGCCCGCGGTGGATTTGTCGACGCCGCCGCCCGCCGGGACGCGC
The DNA here is from genome assembly GCA_964452795.1 of uncultured Nitrospiraceae bacterium. Taxonomy (GTDB): domain Bacteria; phylum Hydrogenedentota; class Hydrogenedentia; order Hydrogenedentales; family SLHB01; genus CAYVOE01. The sequence continues at coordinate 1,835 of CAYVOE010000510.1, read as the reverse complement.
CAGCTCCTGGACGAAATGGGGGCCGAGGGCTTCTGTCGCTGGATCCTCGAGCAGAAACCCCTCCTGTTGACCGACACGACCTTCCGCGACGCCCACCAGTCGCTGCTGGCCACGCGCATGCGCACCTACGACATGCGCGCCGTGGCCGAGGCCTACGCCCGGCTGGCGCCGCAGATGTTCTCCATCGAGATGTGGGGGGGCGCCACCTTCGACACGGCCCTGCGCTTCCTCAACGAAGACCCCTGGCAACGGCTGGCGGAGTTGCGCGAGCGCATCCCGAACATCCTGTTTCAGATGCTGATTCGGGGCGCCAACGCCGTGGGCTACACCAGCTATCCGGACAACGTGGTGCGGGAGGCCATCTACGAGGCGGCCGACGCCGGCATCGACCTGTTCCGCGTCTTCGACGCGCTGAACTGGGAGCCCAACCTGCGGGTGGCCATTGAAGCGGTGCGCAAGACGGGCAAGCTGTGCGAAGTGGCCATGTGCTACACCGGCGACATCACGGATCCCCGTCGCGAGAAGTACACCCTGAGCTACTTCGTCGAGCTGGCCAAGGAGCTCGAGAAACGGGGCGCCCACATCCTGGCCATCAAGGACATGGCGGGTCTGTGCAAGCCTTTCGCGGCGGAGCGGCTCGTCCGTGCCCTCAAAGAGGAGATCGGGATCCCGATCCATTTCCACACCCACGACACCAGCGGCATCCAGTCGGCGTCGCTGATCCGGGCTTCCGAGGCGGGCGTGGACATCGTGGACGCGGCGAGCGGACCTCTGTCGGGCATGAGCTCGCAGCCCAACCTCGACTCGCTGGTGGAAGCCCTGCGCCACACCGACCGCGAGACGGGGCTCGACCCCAACAACCTGCGGCAACTGGCGGCCTATTGGGAACAGGTGCGGGAACAGTACGCCGCCTTCGAGACCGGGCAAAAGGCCTCGACGAGCGACGTGTACCTTCACGAAATGCCCGGCGGGCAGTACACCAACCTCTATGCCCAGGCTCAGGCCCTGGGGGTGGCGGACCGGTGGCCCGAGGTCTGCCGCATGTACGCCGAAGTCAATCAGCTCTTCGGCGACATTGTGAAGGTGACCCCCACGTCCAAGGTGGTGGGCGACATGGCCCTGTTCATGGTGGCCAACAACCTCACGTCGGAAGACGTCCTCGATTCAACCCGGGAACTGGCCTTCCCCGAATCGGTGGTGGACCTCATGATGGGGCGCCTGGGCCAGCCGCCCGGCGGGTTCCCGGCGAAGCTCAAGAAGCGCGTCCTCCGCGGTCGAGCGGCCCTGCGCGGGCGACCGGGCGCCAGCATGCCGCCGGCCGATTTCGACGCCACGGCCGCCCAGCTCAAGAAGACGCTCCAAATCGAGCCCACCCGGCGCGACGTCTTGTCGTACCTGCTGTATCCCCGCGTGTTCGAGGGCTTCGTCCGGCACCAGCAGGAGTATTCCGACACCAGCGTGCTGCCGACCCCGGTGTTCTTCTACGGCCTCCAGCCGGGAGAAGAGACGGCCTTCGAGATCGAGCCCGGCAAGACCCTGATCGTGAAGTTCATCACCCTCGGCGAACCCCATCCCGACGGGCGGCGGACCGTCTTCTTTGAGTTGAACGGCCAGCCGCGGAACGTCACCGTCCTCGATGCGTCCCTCGAGTCCCAGGTCGTGCACCACCCCAAGGCCGACCCGGCCGATCCCAACCAGGTGGGCGCGCCCATGCCGGGCCTCGTGGTCAACGTGGCGGTCCAAGTGGGCGACGAGGTGAACGAGGGACAGAAGCTGCTTACCCTCGAGGCCATGAAGATGGAGATGACCCTGTACGCGCCGAAGAGTGGCCGCGT
>CAYVOE010000509.1:0-3767 GCA_964452795.1 uncultured Nitrospiraceae bacterium | reverse complement strand
GGTAGCGCGACTTTACGGCATAGTCCACGCACTCCCGGGCGCGATCCGGGTCCAGGCCGAACTTGGTCACCTTCAACCCGGTGGCGATCTTGGGGTGGGTCTCGGGGCTCACGTCCGGGTTCACCCGGAACCCCACCGGCACCACGCTGCCCACCTCGCGGGCCACCCGCTCGATGAGGCGCAGCTCGTTCTCGGAGTCCACGTTGATGGCGAGAAGATTCCCGGCCACCGCCTCGAGCAGTTCCCGGTGCGTCTTGCCGTTGCCGTCAAAGACGATCCGGTCCGGCCGGTAGCCCGCCGTGTGGGCCCGGTACAGCTCGCCGCCCGAGACCACCTCCGCCCCGCAACCGGCCTTGGCCAGCAGGCGATTCAGGGACAGGTTCGAGTTGGCCTTCATGGCGTAGCAGATGATGTGGGGGATGTCGCCGAAAGCGGCGTCGAGGGCGTGATAACGCTCCAGGAGCGCCGCTTTGCTGTACAGATAAAAAGGCGTGCCGACCCGGTCGGCGATGCTCGGGATGCTCGCGTCCTCGCAGTGCCAGATGCCGTCGCGATAATGGAAGTGGTTCATAGGCTCTCCATTGAAGAAACGACCGACCGGTCGGTTATTCCGGTCGGGGAGAGTACCACAGCATCCTCGGTTGGCGCAACGGGCTTGCCTGCCTCGTCCGGCGCCTTCCGGGGCTATGGCGACGTCTGCGGATGAAGGCGCTTCCCGCGGCGAGGGCGGGTCGTTGGTTCTAGGTATGGCTCCCGCAGCAGCACGCGTGAACCGATCCCCGCGGCAGCCGGCCTTCCGCGAAGAGGGCCGCCGTCTCGAGGGGGGATCGCTCGCAATCCCGGGCCACCACGGGCTCGATGCCGTACCGGCTGAAATCGGCCGCCACGCGGGACCCCATCCCGCCGCAGATCACGGCGCAGCAGTCCGCCAGCAGGTCGATCGCCTCGCCGTGGTCGTGGGTCCCGGAATCATCGCTGCGATTCCTGCTTGAATCGAGGGTGCGAACCTCTCTGTCCCGTATCTGTCCGCCCTGAATGTCGTACACGACGAATCGGTCGCTGTGCCGGAAATGGGCGCAGAGGGTCTCGTCGTCCGTGCTGGCTATGGCAATTCGCATCGTGTCTTCTCCTTTCCTACCCCTGCACGCCGTGGCGGCCCCGGCACCGGTTGCGGCGGCGCCGCCCGCCTCCCGCCCCGCATTCCCCCGCGGCCCGGTGCAATTGAGGGCTGCCGCACGACGGACATCCCGTCGGGCGTCCCGTTCCCCGGGATTCCTGCCATCGATGGCTGCAGGCCGCGCATTCGAACGTTCTCTGTCCTTGCATTTCAATCGGTCCTCCTTCGATGCGGATCGCTTTGCCTTCCACCAGCGCTTCCGCCACCTTGGCGCGCGCCGCGGCCACCAGCCGTCCGAAGGTCGCCCGCGAGATGGCCATGCGTTCCGCGGCGGCCTCCTGGTAGAGCCCTTCCTGATCGGCCAGGCGTAGGGCCTCGAGTTCGTCGATCCCCAGCGAGACCTCCTCGAGGTCCCGCAACGGCACCCCGACGGGCTTGAACCATTGAATTGCAGGCGGTCCTTCGACGCGCCGGCGGCGATGAGGTCTGGGCATTTTCGTCGATCCTTTCTGCCTGGAGTATAGAGCATATGCTCATAACTTTGCAAGGCAACTCCCGGATACCGAGATGGGGTTCAGTGAAAGTCGCGGCTCGGGATCTCGCGCAGGGGCCGCGCCACCCGGGGTTCCCACAGCTCTTCGACGACGAGATGGGTCACACCGGACTCGATCTGGAGCTTGCCCGTGGCGCCGAGGAGTGCCAGGGTCTTCGCCAGCAGCTCGTACCGGGCGAACACCTTCTCCCAGATTACGAGGTTCACGAAGCCCGTCTCGTCTTCGAGGGTCATGAAGACGACGCCCCGGGCCGTGCCGGGCCGCTGGCGGCAGATCACCCGGCCGGCGTAGCGTACGCGCTTGCCGTCGGCCAAACTCTGGACGGTGGCGGCGTCGGGCAGGCCCTGTTTCGCCAGTTCCTCGCGCAGGACCGCCAGGGGATGGCCCCGGGCGCTGTGGGCGGTGAAGGCATAGTCCCAGTCGAGCAATTCCACCGAGTCGAGCGGGTCAAGGGCGGCGTCCGGTTCGTAGGAGCCGAGGTTCAGCCGGGCCTCCGGGACCGCGTCGACGCCGAGGGCGTCCCACAGGGCGTGGCGCCGCTCGTCGCGGAAACCTTCGAGGGCGCCGCTCTCGGCAAGGCGGACGATCGCCGCCGGCTCGAGCCGGGCCCGCCGGGCGAAGTCGTCAAGGGACGCGAAGGGGCCCGCCTCCCGGGCGGTCACGATGCGTCGGCCGTCGGATTCGTGGAGGCTCTTGACGTATTTCAGGCCCATCCGCACCGCGAACCCTTCGCCGCTGTCCTCGGCGGGTTCCAGCGTGCAGTCCCAGTCGCTCGATCGCACGTCGACGGGCCGAACCACGACGCCTCGGCGCTTGCCGTCTTCCACAAGGGTGGCGGGGCTGTAGAACCCCATGGGCTGGGCGTTGAGCAGGGCGCACAGGAAGGCGGCGGGGTGGTGGCGCTTGAGCCAGGCCGTGGCGTAGGCGATGAGGGCGAAGCTGGCGGCGTGGCTCTCGGGAAAGCCGTACTCGCCGAAGCCGCGGATCTGCTCGAAAACGCGCTCCGCGAACTCTTTCTCGATGCCTTTGGCCGTCATGCGCCGGATGAGGCGTTCCCGGTGGCGTTCGATGCGGCCCGACTTGCGCCAGGCGGCCATGTCGCGCCGGAGCTGGTCGGCCTCGCCCGGCGTATAGTCGGCGGCCACCATGGCCAGGCGCATCACCTGCTCCTGGAACAGGGGGATGCCCAGGGTCTTTTCAAGGATGGGCCGCAGACACGGGTGCGGGTAGGTGACCTCTTCCTCGCCGTTGCGCCGGCGCAGGTAGGGGTGGACCATGCCGCCGGTGATGGGGCCGGGCCGCACGATGCTTACCTCGATGACGAGGTCGTAGTAGTGGCGCGGCTTGAGCCGGGGGAGCATGGCCATCTGGGCCCGGCTCTCGATCTGGAACACGCCCACCGTGTCGCCCCGGCGGATCATCTCGAAGGTGGGCTCGTCTTCGGGAGGGATGGTGGCCAGGGTGTAGGTCTTGCCCGCATGCTGCTCGATAAGGTCGAAGGAGCGGTGCACCACGTTGAGGGCGCCCAGACCGAGAAGATCGACCTTGAACAGGCCCAGGTCCTCGATGTCTTCCTTGTCCCACTGAATCACGGTGCGGTCGGGCATGGTGGCGTTCTCGACCGGCACCAGGTCGTGGACGGGTTCATGGCCCAGCAGAAATCCGCCCGGATGGATCGAGAGGTGGCGAGGCACGTCCTCGATCTCCTGGACCAGGCGCAGCAGGTGGGCCACGACGCGGTTCTCCGGGTCGAGTCCCGCCTCGGACAGGGTCTCGCGCGAGGGCGCCTCGTGATGCGACAGGAGCCGCGCCAGCCGTTCGAGGGCCGTCGGCGGGATCCCCAGCACCTTGCCGACCTCGCGGACGGCCGAGCGGGCCCGATACCGGATGAAGTTGGCCACCATGGCGGCGTGGTCGCGGCCGTACTTCTCGTAGACGTACTGGATGACCTCCTCGCGGCGGTCGTGCTCGATGTCCAGGTCGATGTCGGGCGGTTCGGCCCGCTCCTTCGACAGGAAGCGCTCGAAAAGAAGCCCCATCCGCACGGGGTCCACCGCCGTTATGCCAAGGCAGTAGCACACGGCCGAGTTGGCCGC
>CAYVOE010000508.1:0-3767 GCA_964452795.1 uncultured Nitrospiraceae bacterium | reverse complement strand
CTCCGCGGCGAGGGACGCGGCCTTCTCCGGCGACAGTTTCTCGAAGACCTTAGGTCGGACCTTCTCGGGAATGATGCGGTAGAGCTCGAGGGCTTCCGCCGTGTCCTTGGTTTCCAGCATCCGCGCCACCTGGTCGGGCTTCATCTTTTCGAGCAGGACGGCGAGCTCCGCCTGGCGCTCAGAACGTCCCTCGTCTTCGGCATCCAGGGACGCCGAAATCTCGAGGAGCATGTCCTCCAGATCCTTGCGCATTTCCTCGAGGTCCTGCTGGGCCGTGCGGATCCGCTCTTCCCGAAGTTCGAGTTCCTCCTCCCGCCGGTCCAGCGCTTCCTCCCGCTCCCGAAGGGCCATGGCGATGGGGTCAAGGTCGTCCGCGGGCTTGGCAACGGGCGTCTGCGAGCCCTTCCCCAGGAGCCGGTCCAGCCCCTCCCCCGAGAGATTGCCCGATGCGGCCAGAGACAGGACCAGGACGCCGACGAAGGAGCCGAGACCCACGACGAGATAGAGTAGGGCTTTCATCGGTCTTTACCCCCCGCGTTCGAGCGCGGCCTGGTTGGTGGCGGCCTCGTCGAGGTTCGCCTGCTCCTTCTTCTGGGTCGCCGCGTGCCGAAGGGCGGCCTCCCGTTCCGCCAGTTTCTCGACCATGCGCCGCTGTTTCAAGGCCTCGTCCAGTTCCATGCGACGCTGCTCGGCGAGGTCCCCCAGTTCGCGTATTCGAGCGTCTTTCTCCACCGCCATGCGGGCCAGATGCCGCTCGTACTGGTAGTAGGCCTGGACCTCGTCCGCGCGAAACACGCTCCCGTCGCGCACCTCCGCCTTCTCCAGCGCGAGCTGCTGCTGCCGGGCCAGCTCGTCCCGCTCCAGCGTGACGCGCTCGATCTCGCGCCGCACTTCCGCCAGGGCCTGGGCCTTGAGCTCCTCCTGGCGCCGCCGGACCCGCAGGAGGGTGTCGTAGCGCGGACGGTAGCTGCGCGCCATGGTCCGCCTATCCTCCCGCCAGGGCCTGCCGCATCCGCGCCTCCAGCTCGTCGAAGGAGGACTTCTCCTCCAGACCCTGCTGGAGGAAGGCGCGAACCCTCGGCATCACCTTGACGGCATAGTCGATGTCCGGGTTGCTGCCGGCGACGTAGGCGCCGATATTGATGAGGTCTTCCGCGTCCCGCCAGGTGGCGAGGACGTGGCGCAGGCGGCGGGCCAGCTCGCGATGCTCGGCCGGAGCCACTTCGGTCATGACGCGGCTGACGCTCTCGAGCACGTCGATGGCGGGATAATGCCCCCGGGAAGCCAGTCCCCGCGACAGCGAGATGTGGCCGTCGAGGATGCTTCGAACGGCGTCGCCCACGGGATCGTTGAGGTCGTCGCCTTCCACTAGGACCGTGTACAGACCCGTGATGCTGCCGCAGGCCGAAGTGCCCGCACGCTCGAGCAGCTTGGGCAGGAGGGCGTACACCGAAGGCGGGTACCCCTTCGTCGTCGGCGGTTCGCCCACCGCCAGCCCCACCTCGCGCTGGGCCATGGCGAAACGCGTCACCGAATCCATCATGAGCATGACGTCGCTGCCCTGGTCGCGGAACCACTCGGCGATGGCCGTGGCCGCGTAGGCGCCCTTGATGCGCAGCAGCGCGGGTTCATCGGAGGTGACCGCAACGACGACGGAGCGCGCCAGCCCTTCCGCCTTGAGGTCGCCTTCGATGAAGTCGCGCACTTCGCGGCCCCGCTCCCCGATGAGGGCGATGACGTTGACGTCCGCATTGGTGTGACGGGCGATCATGCCCATAAGCTTGCTCTTCCCCACGCCGCTGCCGGCCAGGATGCCCACGCGCTGGCCCTTCCCGCAGGTGATGCAGCCGTCGATGGCCCGGATGCCGGTGGCAATGGGCTCGGAAATGCGGCTGCGCTCCATGGGACGGGGCGGCAGTGCGCTCAGCGGCGCTTCATGGGGCGGATTGATGGGCGGGCCTCCGTCGATGGGCGCGCCCGTGCCGTCGATGACGCGGCCCAACAGTTCGATGCCCACCGGCACGCTCTGGGGCCGAAACGTGGGGACCAGCAGGCTGTCGGGTCCGATGCCCGTGATGTCGCCCAACGCCATGAGGAGGATCCGGTTTCCCCGGAACCCCACCACCTCCACCGGCGTATCCGGCCCCCCGTTGTCGCCCCGGACAAAACACAGGTCGCCGATCCGCATGGCGGGGCCGGTGGCCTCGATGGTGAGCCCCACGACGTTCACGACCTTGCCGTACACCGCGATGGGCTGCACCGCGCCGATGCGCTCGAGATAGGCGTCGATGTCGAACCCCGACACGCCGGACTACCCTACCAGCTTTTCGAAGATGCGCTCGAGCTGCTGTTCCAGGCGCGCATCGACCTGCAGCGACGCCGATTCCACCAGGCAACCGCCGAGGCCGACCGTTTCGTCGGCGACCAGCTCGATCTCCCCCGCTCCCTCGACGCCCTCGAAGGGGTTGATGCCCTGTTCGCGCAGGGCCTGGAGGTCCCGCGGGTTCACCCGGACAATCAAGCCCTCCCGTTCCGTCAGCGTTCTCAGGGCCGCCCGAATGGTCGACACCACCAGTTCCGGATCGACCGTGGCTTCCCGCAGAAGGATACGCGAGGTGATTTCCCGCACCAGATGGAGGACGCTGGGCTCCGTGGCGGCCAGGAAGCGTTCCCGCGCTTCCCGAATGGCCTCGGCCGCCTGGCGCAAGACCTGGTTCGATTCCGCCACGGCCTCGCGAAACTCGGCACGGCCCGCTTCGATCCCCCGGCGCAACCCCTCGGAGTACAGCTCCTGGAGGCGCTGTTCGGTCTCGGCGGCCACGTCCGCACAGGTATTGTCGTCGTCGAAGTCCCCCACCGGGGCCTCCGACTCGGCCAGGGCACCCGCCACCGCGATCGCCACCAGGGCGCCGCACTGATACGTGACAAAAACCCCGGGCGCCGCCTGTGAAGACTTGATGATCTTAGCCATGCGTGTTTCTCCCACTACCTGGTCCGCTAACCCAGCATACCCAATTTATCGGGATGGCCTTTCGGCAAACGAATCCGCCTTGTCTGATTTGGATGTGCCCTGGCCCCGTTCGAAGTTGTTCCCGAGCCTCTACACCACAATCTCGTCTTCGGCGCCGGCCCCCCGGCCCTGGACGACGATCTCTCCGGCCTCCTCGAGTCGGCGAATAACGGCGACGATCTTCTGCTGCGCCTCTTCGACGTTTCGCAACCGGACCGGACCCATGAATTCCATCTCTTCCTTGATCATCTCGCGGGCCCGTTCCGACAGATTCCGGAAAATCTTGTCGGCCACGGCTTCGTTCGCGGCCTTCAAGGCCAGGCCCAGGTCCTTCTGGTCGATTTCGCGCAGCGCCTTCTGGATCCCACTGTCTTCCACGTTCACCAGGTCGTCGAAGGTGAACATCAACCGACTGATCTCGTCGGCCAGTTCCGGATCCCGCTCCTCGAGATCCGCCATGATGTTCTTTTCGGTGCCTCGCTCGACCCGGTTGAGTATCTCCGCGCACTCCTTGACGCCGCCGGCGAAGGTAAACCCCTGCGTGAATACGGCCGCCATCTTGCGTTCCAGCACGCGCTCAACCTCTCGCACGATCTCCGGCGGGGTCCGGTCCATGGTGGCGATCCGCATCACCACGTCGGCTCGCACCGACTGGGGCAGCGCCGACAACACGAAAGCCGCCACCTGGGGCGTCAGATGGGCCAGGATCAACGCGATCGTCTGCGGGTGCTCGTCTTGAATGAACGTGCAGATCTGA
>CAYVOE010000507.1:2461-3769 GCA_964452795.1 uncultured Nitrospiraceae bacterium | reverse complement strand
TTCACTACACGCCAAGCCACCATTCACGGCCTCAATATAGAGGCCGGAGAAAAAGGGATTGGCCGGAAAAAAGGCCGGGCGACAGACGCCCCCGGCGCCCTACTTACGACCTCCCGTGCTTGCGCAGGTGCCGGGGTGGGAGGGCGTCTTCGGCGGCCCGCTGCCGCGCGTCGTCCTCCCGCTCGGCGAACCAGCGCTCCAGCTCCTCCGTCTTATAGACGCGTGCGAAACCGAGCCCGAAGTTGTACGGCTGCGGGAACCCGGGGATCTCCCGGCGCATGCGGGCCAGGGTGACGGGGTGGACTCCGTACCGAGCGGCGGCCTCGGAGGGCCGGAGGTACACGGGGGTGGAGGTGGTCTGGATGTTCTCGTTGCTCACTGCGCGATTCCTCTTCTATCGATCCGGACCCGTTCCGGACCATGCCTATACCCCCTTACGAAATTTTTGGCGATTTTGAAAAAATAGAGGCGAGAAACTTTTGAGGCGGGGCGCTCGGGAGGGTTAAGGGGGGTTCGACCCGGACGGGCAGGGAAGGGAGGGGTAAAATTAAAACGTTACCTATCTGGTACCTTTTAGGTCCTGTACACAGCACAGTCGAACAACTTGCGATGCGCAAATCGTTATGCTGATTGGGCTTGTGAAGGTAATCCGTCGAGACATCAAAATAAGACCCTCTGACTTTAGAACAGTCGGCAGGGTACGCGCCAGTTTTCGGCGGGCCGTCGGGAGCGACCCGGTGCGGCGGCGTTTCCCCTTATCGAGGGCCGGGGCTTATGAGTTGGACCACGAGCAGCTCGAGTTCGATGGCGAGATGGGCGAGAAAAGGCAGCAGGACGGTGCGCCGCCGGAGCGCCCATTGCGTGAGCAGGACCGAGAAGAACACCATGCCGAGCGTCTCGAGCCAGTGCTTTTGGAGGTGGTACAGGCCTTCGACGAGCGGCGCCACCAGCCATCCGTAGCGCGGATTCAGCCGGGTGAACGAGGTCAACAGGGCGTAGCGGTGGAGGAACTCCCAGCCCACGAGCCAGGAAGCCGTCCACAGAAGCTGGTATCGGGCATAGTCGAGCCTCCGTTCCCAGGGAAGATCGCCCAAGCCGGGGTACCACTCGCCCAGGCCCGGCACGACCCGAATCAGCGCAACGGCGACGAATCCCGCCCCGATCAACGCCAGCAGTGCGTAGAGATCGGAGCGTTTCGCGCGACCGAACCCGAAATAGCGCTTGTCGACACGGCCCAGGGCCCCGAAAAACACGAGGGGAACCACCAGCCACGCGAGGAACTTGAAATAATCGAAGCCGCTCGGGCTT
>CAYVOE010000507.1:0-2451 GCA_964452795.1 uncultured Nitrospiraceae bacterium | reverse complement strand
GAAGAGGGATCCGTCGAGGCCCCACGCGCCGTTTTGGGCGGCGAGGGTGTCGAGTCCGTGGACGACGGCGGTGTAGACCAGCAGGACGACCGCGACCGCGGCGTCCGCTCGGCGCGACTCTGGGCCGTCGGGCCTCATCCCCGTTCCGGCTTGGCTTCTCGGAGCATGAGCTCGTCGACGGCGGCCCGCGGGTCGGCCTTTTCGAACAGGACGGCGTAGACCTGCTCCGTGATGGGCATCTCGACTCCCTGGCGTCGGGCCAGGGCGTGGGCGGAACGGGCCGTGCGGACGCCTTCGGCCACCATGGGCGACGCCGCAAGGGCCTGATCGACGGCCATGCCTTTGGCGAGGCGTTCGCCGAGGGCGCGGTTGCGGGAATGGCGGCTCGCGCAGGTCACGATGAGGTCGCCCATGCCGCTGAGTCCGGCGAAGGTCAGCGGGTCGGCGCCCATGGACACGCCCAGCCGGGAGATCTCGGCCAAGCCCCGGGTGATGAGGGCGGCTTTGGCGTTGTCGCCGAGGCCGAACCCGTCGCAGACGCCCGCGGCGATGGCGATGACGTTCTTGAGCGACCCGCCCAGCTCGACTCCCACGAGGTCGGGGCTGGTGTAGACCCGGAAGGTGCGCCCGATGAAGGCCTCCTGCACCCGCTCGCAGGCCTCGCCATCCTCGCCCGCCACCACCACGGTGGCCGGAAGATCGAAGGCGACTTCTTCGGCGTGGCTCGGCCCCGACAGGCAGAGCACGGGGCCGGGGCCCGACACGTCGCGAATGACCTCGCTCATGCGCATGAGGGAGTCGTTCTCGATGCCTTTGGCGACGCTGACGCGCAGGGTGCGGTCGGACAGGGGGTATTCCGCCAGGACGGCGCGCATGGCATGGGACGGCACGGCAAGGACCGCCATGTCGACCGCGGGATCGACGTCCGACACCACCTCGACGGATTCCGGCAGCCGCATGCCCGGCAGATAGAGCGGACTCTGCCGCGTCCGGCGCAACTCCTCGGGGTTGTCCTCTTTCCGGGTCCAGAGCCGGACACGGTGATCCTTGAGGGCCAGCAACCGCGCCAGGGCCAGCCCCCAGCTCCCCCCTCCCACGACTTGAATGTACATACCTCGATCCTGTGCCTGTCCAGTCCGGTGCCCACGTTGAATCCCGAGAGTCTAGTCGGGATTCGCCGCGCGTTCAACGCGACGCGCGCTTCACGGGCGGAAAAGGGCGGGCCGTCACGCGCCCTCGGGCATACGCTGGGGCTGGCCGGCGGGGGCCTTCTCGAGCAGACCGACGACCGTATACGTGGTGAAGGCGGCTCCCAGCGCCACGATGTACGGGAAATCGGCCTTCAGCACGTGGGCGCCCACCACATAGACGACGAATCCGACGCCCAGGCAGGAATAGGCCGTGGTGATGCCGCCGTACCGCGTGAACAGGGCGAACAGGACCACCACGAAGATGCCGGCGCTGCCGATGGCGGAGGCCTCGATTACGAGGTCGATTACGGCCTCGGCGTTGATGGCCAGGATGAAGGCGACGACGCCGAAGAAGGCCACGGCGCCCCGGGCCCGCGCCACCTTGCGCCGTTCGTCGGCTTGGGGCATGAAGGGCAGAATGAGATTGTGCGACGTCAGGGACGCGGCGGCCAGAAGGGCGCTGTCCACGGTCGAAAGGATGGCCGAGATGAGGGCCCCGGCGAACACGACGTAGAGCACCGGCGGCAGCACCTCCTGGGCGAGGGCCGGGAGGAACTGCTCCGAGTGCTCGAGTCCGGGCACCAGCCCCGGCCCCAGGAGCCCGAGGCTGAGGGGGATGAGGCCCACCATAAGGTAGAGGGCGCCCGCCGTCATGGCCGAGTTGCGGGCCACGCGCTCCGACTTGGCCGCCAGGGTCCGTGCCACCAGTTCCTGAGAAAGGACCGAGCCGGCGATGGGGATGATCCAGCCCTCGAGGCGCCCGAACCAGGGGATGCGGCCGTCGCCCGCGAAGCTCAGCCGCTCGGGCGTGAGGGCGGAGAGGTCCGGCCCGGAACCGCTCAGCCACACCGCGCCCAGCAGGACGATTAGCCCGAGGACCAGCACGCCTCCCTGCAGTACGTCGGTGACGGCGTCGGCCATGAGCCCGCCGAAGATGGTGTAGGCGATGACGACGGCCGCCGCCGCGGTGATGGCCACGTGCACCTGCAGATCGGAGGATGCCGCCAGGACCTGACCGAAGGCGCGGATCTGGGCCGCCGCCCACATCACGGAACCCGGGATCAGCAGGATCACGGCGAGGCGCTCGACCCCGAGCGAGTACCGCTGACGGAACAGGTCGCCCAGCGTGGTAAGCCGGCGCCGGTACAGGGGCACGGCGAAGACCAGGCCCATGAGGAAGATGCACCCGGCGTAGCCGAAGGGATCCGTCCGGCCGCCCGCCAGCCCTTCGTTGTAGATGGCGCCCGACGCGCCGATGCAC
>CAYVOE010000506.1:2918-3772 GCA_964452795.1 uncultured Nitrospiraceae bacterium | reverse complement strand
CCCTTGTTCTCTCCGGCAAACATCTTGAAGATGATGCCCCACTGCTTGAGGTTGTTCTGGCAACTGGCCCGATTGGCCGCCTCGCGCGCCCGGGACAGAGCGGGCAGAAGGATGGCGGCCAGAATACCGATGATGGCGATCACCACGAGCAATTCGATGAGAGTAAAGCCGCGTCTCTTACCCATGATGCCTCCTTGTCTCTCTATGAGAACGCCGTGTGAATGAATGAGCACGTTGCGATTCAAAAAGGTGGGTACGACCGAGGCCGAATTCGATGGCCACCTCCTTTCCCTGTTGACCGCCTCCTCGGGTCCGGCGGAGCCTTCGCCGCAGCGCATTTGACAGGAAAACGGCGACGACTCAAAATGAACGTGATCGATCACGTTATGTGTGAAAATAAAGAAATACGTGCCGAATCCGATGTGTGAGTCTAGCACGGGATCGATCCCGGGGCAAGAGGATATCCCAAAGCGACGCGCCGGGAAAACCGACCATGAGCATGACCATTCACGAGTTCGCCCGCCAAATCGGCCTATCGACCGCCACCATCTGGAGGGCCCTCTACGCCGAGACCGGCATCAGCGACGCCACCCGCCAGCGGGTCCTCAAAAAGATGGACGAGCTCGGCTACAAACCGAACCGAGCGGCCCGCGCCCTCGTGACCGGCCGCAGCCGGATGGTCCTCCTCTGGATGCCCAGCATCTCGGAGGCCTACAGCGCTCGGGTGCTTCATCACATCCAGGAACAAGTGATTCGCCACGATTACGAGATGATCATCCGCGACATGCGGGACCGACCCGGCCACAAGGACAGCGTGTTGCAGGCCCTCCAGTGGCCCGTCGACGGGATGCTGG
>CAYVOE010000506.1:0-2908 GCA_964452795.1 uncultured Nitrospiraceae bacterium | reverse complement strand
GAGGATCCGGTCCAGTACCGCCGGACTCCTGCCATGGGAAGGGCTGGCGAGGATCTGCGCAAGGGTGCGCGCCTCGGTCTCCACCCGCGCCAGCACGGCTTGCGCCTCCTGCAAGGGAAGACGCGCCGCCTCCTGCTCCAGCATCGCCCACGACGGCCCCCCATGGTCCACATGGGCGCGTACTTCGATCGGAGCGTGGACTGCGTGGGCATCGACCTGCGGGCGGGCGCCGAGGCGGCGGTTCGTCATCTCGTGACGGCGGGTTGCCGGCGGATCGCCTACCTCGTGCCGGAGTATTTTAACTCGGAAGGCGACGACCGGCGCGAAGGTTACCGGGCCGTGATGCGGGAGTCGGGCCTGGAGCCGGAATTCGTGGAGTCGCGGATATCCAATCGACAAGGGGCGACCGAGGCGGTCATGGCTCATGTCCGGGAGAGGGGCTGCCCGGACGGATTCTTCTGCTTCAACGACGACCAGGCCATCGGGGCCCGGCGCGGGCTGCGGAATCTCGGGATCCGGGTGCCGGAAGACGCGCGGCTGGTGGGTTGCGACGGCATCGAAGACACGGTCTACCAGGATCCGCCCATTTCCACCGTGGTCCAGCCGCTGGCGGAGATGTGCGCCCGGGCTTGGGAGTTCCTCGAACGGCGCATGGAGAACCCGAACCAGCCGCGCCAGGAGGTCATTCTGGTGCCCGAATTGGTCGTGCGCGGTTCCTCGGATCCAACGGCCGCCTCCTCCGAACCGTAGGCGCTAGAAGGCCGGGCGGAGACGGGACCCGAGGCCCCGCCTCCGCCGGCGTCGGTTCAGACCTGAGAAAGCACGTCGGCCACGGCCTCGAGGGCCGAGTCGGGGTCTTTCGACGGCCCGAATTCGAGGGCGACGTATCCGTCGTAGCCCGTGTCGACGATGGCCTTGAAGATGTTGACGTAGTTGAGTTCGCCCGTGCCGGGTTCGTGTCGGCCCGGGTTGTCGGCCACGTGGAAATGGCCGATGCGGTCGATGTTCCGCGTGAAGTTGCGGATGACGTTCCCTTCGGTGATCTGCTGGTGGTAGATGTCGAAGAGCATCTTCACACGGGGATGGTCCACCGCCTCCAGGATCTCCATGGTCTGGTCGGTCCGGGTGAGGAAGTAGCCCTTGTGATCCACCAGCGGATTCAGGGCTTCCATCACGATGAGAACGTCGTTCTCCTCCGCGATGGGCGCCAGCCGCTTGAGACACGTCACGATGTTCGCCATCTGCTCGTCGTAGGAGGCGTCGTCGCGCGTGTTCCCGCTGAGCCCGATGAGCCGGGTGCACCCCAGCTGCTTCGCCAGGGCGATGCGTTCGCGGAACTGCCGCTCGAGGCGGTCGTGCTCGGCCGGGTCGACCATCTGTCCCGGCGCGATGGCGCCCACGCCGCCGATGCAGCTCGACGCCAGCCCCAGCGAATCGGCCGTGCGCCGCAAGGCCTCGATGTCGCCTTCCGGATTGAGCCACTCGTAGGCCGGGGCACCCCACGCGGCCAGCTTCTCGAGCCGCTGCTCGATGCTGAGGTCCTTGTAGATCCCCGGCTGAGCGGCGATGCGCAGCTTCGGATGGGCCAGGGTCTTTTTCGGGGCGGTCTCCCCCGCTTCCGCCGCGCCGGCGGTCCGAGCCAGGGTCGCCGCCCCCGCGGCGGCGACGCAGCCCGCCATAAACCCACGTCGGTTCATGGAAGGAACCCCGCTACTTCGGCGCGCCCGGACGAGGCACGGGCCGGACCGGGTACTCCTTGTCGAAGTCCAGGTCTTCGGGCACCAGGCTGAGGTCCGAGTTCATGATCTCGTCCCAGGTGATCTTCTGGCCCGTGTACGCCGCTTCCCGGCCCATGATGGCCACCAGGGTGCTGTTGCTCACCTGCTCGGCCTCGTGCCACTTCGGACCCGCGTTGCGGATGCTGTTGACGAGGTCGATGTGCTCCTGCACGTAGGGATCCATGTCGCTCTCGCCCTTGTCGCGGCAGTTGCTCTGACCCTTGGTGCCCGTCACCAGTTCCGAGACCTCGTTGTACGAATCGTACCAGTGGCGCGACATGCTGATGACGTGGACGCCGCCGGGATATTCGTAGTCGCAGGCGAAGTGGTCGTAGATGTCGCCGTAACGCTCTTCATCCGGCTTCCACGCGCGCCCGCCCATGGCCACCACGCTGACCGGATTGGCGTTGAACGCCCAGTTCATGATGTCGAGGTTGTGGACGTGCTGCTCGACGATGTTGTCGCCGGCAATCCAGCAGTAGCCGTACCAGTTGCGGATGCGGTACTCAAGATCGCTCATGCCCGGCTCGCGGTCGTGGACGAAGGGCAGGCTGCCGCACCAGTAGGCCCGGCCCGCCGTAAGCTCGCCGATCTCGCCGTCGTGGATCCGCTTGATGGTCTCCTGGTAGGCCTTGTCGTGGCGGCGCTGCGTGCCCGCCACGAAGGACAGGCCCTTCTCCTTGTGCTTGCGCCCGGCCTCGATGACCTGGCGGATGCCCACCGGATCGACCGCGATGGGCTTCTCGGTGAAGATGTGCTTTCCGGCTTCCATGGCGGCCACCAGGTGCTTCGGCCGGCAATAGGGCAGCGAACCGTCGATGAGGATGTCTATATCCGTCTCGAGGATCTGTTTGTACGCGTCAAGACCCACGAAGCAGTGGCCGTCGTCGATGGCGACCTTCTCGCGGATCAGCGGATTCGAGTGTTCGGAGAACTCCTTGCGCTTGCCGTCGACCTTGTCCTGAAACACGTCGGCGAGCGCGATGAGCTGCACGTTTTCGTTGCCCATCAGCATCTGCGACGCCGCGCCGCCGCCCCGGCTTCCGCAGCCCAGCAATCCCACTTTCAACGTGTCGGAATTGGTTTCCTGGGCACGGCTGCGCGAGCTGAGGATGGCGAACCCCGCGGCC
>CAYVOE010000505.1:0-3772 GCA_964452795.1 uncultured Nitrospiraceae bacterium | reverse complement strand
CGGGGAAACCTTTCGGCCTCCGCTCCGCTGAGTCCCGTTCAACTGTCGTACATCCGAGAGAGCAACCGCCGTGCCAACTTCAGACCAAAATCGCAACGCGTTGATAACACGCGGTTTAGGTTTCAAGGGGGTTATCGCGACGCCTTCCAGGTTTGGAGTAGATGTCCTGTGATGAAACGGCACCTGTTGCAACATGCAACACGAGGGCCGGATCGGGTGCTCCGATCCGGCCCTCGAAATCCAACAAACGGCGGGAGGCCCTTACTTATTGAGCAGTTTGCGGCCTTCCGTCGACTTGATGCCGGAGATGATGCGTTCAAAGGCCTCTTCGTTGGAGCAGGCCGACACCGCTTCTTCCTTCTCGGCCATCCCGGCCTTGTAGAGATCGACCGCGTACTGGTCGAAGCTCTTCATGTCGGAGTCAACCTCGATGATGTCGTAGAGGCGCCCGATATCGCCCTCGAGGATGGCGTCGCGCACCAGGGGCTTGCCGCCCAGCAGGATCTCGAGGCACGGGATGCGGCCTCCCCCCTTCTTCTTGAGGAGGCGCTGGCAGACCACCCCGCGCAGGCTGTAGGCCAGCTCCTGGCGGATGAGGTCGCGCTCGTTGCTGGGGAAGTAGCTGATGACGCGGTTGACCGTGTCGACGGCGGTCATGGTGTGGAGGGTGCTGAATACCAGGTGGCCGGTCTCGGCGGCGGAGATGGCGGCCCGGATGGTCTCGGTGTCGCGCATCTCGCCCACGAGGATGACGTCGGGGTCCTCGCGAAGCGAGCCGCGCAGGGCATTGGCGAAGGAGAAGGTGTCGGTGCCCACGCAGCGCTGGGAAATGATGCTCTTCTTGTCGCGGTAGACGTATTCGATCGGGTCTTCAATGGTGATGACGTGGGCGTGGCGGGTCTGGTTGATGTAGTCCACCATGGCGGCCAGGGTGGTGGACTTGCCGCTGCCCGTGACGCCGCACACCAGGAAGAGTCCCCGGCGGGCGTCGCAGACCTTGCGCACGATGGGCGGAATGTTGAGCTGTTCAAAGGGGATCGGCTCTTCCGGAATCAGGCGGATGGCCATGGCCATGGCGCCCTGCTTGAAATAGCCGCTGATGCGCAGGTAGCCCACCCCCGCCGCGTGGAACTGGAAGCTGGTCTCGCGTTCGGCGACGAGCTTGTCCACCTCTTCCTGGCTGCCGAGCTGGAACACGAGGTATTCGAGGTCGGCGGCGCTCAGCGGCGGCAGGCTCTCCACCGGCATCAGGTCGTTGTCGATGCGGATGTACGGCTTCGACCCCGCCCGGAGGTGCAGGTCCGACGCCCGGGCGGCCTTCATCTCCTCGATCATGCGGTTGATGTTGACTTCGTGGCGCTTGAAGCTCTTGACCTCGACTTCCCACGACTGGGAACGGAGCGACCGGGCCACGTGCTGCTCGACGACCTGGTCCATGGGCGCGTACTGGGCCAGGTTGCGCCAGTCCACGTTCTGCACCGTGATGGCGCCGGTGCCGTTGGTGACCTGCACCTGGGCGGGCACACCCGAGCGCTCCAGAGCCGCCGCCAACTCGTCGGCGGCCGTGCCGTTTTTCAGGCGGAAGGCGACGCGCATGATGTCGATCTGATGGTTCAGGTCCGCGCCCCGAACCTGCATCTCGCAGTCGTTGGTCTTGTAGCTCAATTCCTCGGGGAGGCCCTGCTGGCGCACCAGCTCGGTCAGCCCGGTGCGGAGCACGTCCAGGATGGTGCTGCTGGATCGGGTTCCAATGAACATATCGATAAAGTCCCTCTATACCCTGTTGCGGTGTCCGCCCCTCGGGGAAGGAGGACAAAGCCGCGGACAGCCCCAAAATGCAGGCCCGAGACAATAAGGGCCCAAATGTACCACGAGGACGGCCCCCCGTCAACGGCCCGCGGACAGAAAAAGGCCGCTCCGTGCCCTCCGGCCACCGGACCGAGCGGCAAACTCGCAATACGCGATATGCCATAAACCCGAGGTGGCCTTGCGGGACGGATTTGGGCCAAAATGGCGCGCGTTTCCCCCGAGGGCGCTTCCCAGCGCCCCTACCCTTCCAGACCTAAAGAGGAGGCAGAAACCATGACTCCTGAATCGCGCCGGCTGGCCGGAATCCTGCTCGTGGTGTTGCCCACGGTCATGATCGGAGGGGTCAGCCTGTTGACCCTGCTCGTGTGGGACCCCGCCTACGCGGCCAATCCGTTGCGACAAGACCTGTGGCGCGCGGGACACGCCCATGCGGGGGTCTTGCTGGTGTTGAGCCTGGTGGTCCTGCGCTACGTCGACGAAGCACGCCTCTCGGACCGAGCCAAGGCCTTTGTCCGGCTCGCCGCCCCCTCGGCGGCCATTTTCCTGCCCGTGGCGTACTTCCTGTCCGTGCTCTCCCCCGACGCCCGCGAGCCCAACGCCCTCATCTACCTCGCCTACGTCGGCGCCGCCATCCTCGCCGCGGGGATATTGACCCTGGGAGTGGGCCTATTGCGGCGGTGATGCGTCGGCCCGGGCGCATCACAGGACCGATCCGTCCGCGCCGGCGTTCCGCTGAATGAAGGCGCGGCACGGGAGTACCTTCAATGACGTCCCGCCCCCGTTGGGGATAGGCGCTCTGATTCCTCAATCAGGCAAAATCAGGTGACCCCGCCCGCGCGGCGGGCGAACCCTCCCTGCCCCACGGACCGTTCCTGCACCGGCATCTCATCCCACGTGCACCCGTCGAGAAGTCGTCCGGTCTTTTTCTTGTTCGTGCCGCCCCATTGCTTGAAGAAGAACGCGACTCCGCTCCGGACGCACTGGTCGCGAATATCCTTCACCCACTCTTCGGCCATGGGACGCGCCCCGGGTCCCGATTCCCCGCCAACGATGGCCCAGTCGATGTCGTTGAGATCGAGATCCGGCAGCGGCCCCAGGAGCGGTTCCAGGGATAGAAACCTCACGTGTGCGCCTGTGCCGCGAAGATAGTCGATGCGGTACGTATATTTCGCGTTCTCGACGCTGACCCCCATCCAGATGTGCGGTTCCCACTTCAAAATGGGATCCATCCGGGCGAGCCGCTCCGAACGCTTGGTCAGAACCTGGAAGCAGTGCCAGTCCGCCCGACGCATGACGTCGAATACGCGCAAGATAAACTCGTCGGGCACACCCTCGTGGAACAAATCGCTCATAGAGTTCACGAAAATCCGTTGAGGCCGCTTCCAGGACAGCGGAAGCTCCAGATTCCGCTCCTGCAGCGTGAGCGCAAACCCGTTCGCGTAGCTGGCATGCCCCATCGCCTGAAGGCGCTTGGCCATTCGCTCGGCGTAGCAGTGCTTGCAGCCCGGGCTAACCTTCGTGCAACCGGTAACGGGATTCCAGGTCGATTCGGTCCATTCGATGGCGGAGTATGTTGCCATTGTCATTTCTCGCGGTCACTGTACTTCGCAAAGATCTCCTTGACTATCTTCTCACCCGTCTTTTTGGGTGATGCGAAAAACAGATAGTAAATCGTCGCTCCCTTCGAGTTACGCATCGGTATCGGATCGGGAACATACGAAAACCCCGCCTCGGTCTTGAGTCTCTTACGAAATGCCTGCGCCAGGTCTTCATTTGCCGTCTTTTCGGCATAGCCGAACAGATTCAGTTCCGTAGTATAAGCTACTTGCATCCAGGATTCATCGCCCCAGAACCGATTCATGCGTTCCACCTGCCGAGAATCGGCTTGATTCGGATCCCTCTTTAGCACATTCATGTTCATGTCCATAACCATGAAGTTCAAGAAGATCTCGATCGTGCGCAT
>CAYVOE010000504.1:0-3797 GCA_964452795.1 uncultured Nitrospiraceae bacterium | reverse complement strand
ATGTATCCCTACACCTTCTTCGGCCTCCAGCCGGGCGTCACGAAGGACCAGCTCCGCGAATGCCTGGTGAACTACCGCAAGGGCGACAACAAGATCACGAACCTTTCGGTGGCCTATCGGCTCGAGCCCGGCACGGGCTGGGACGTGCCCCCGGGGGTGCTGCACGCGCCGGGCAGCCTGTGCACCTACGAGCCCCAGCGCGCGTCGGACGTGTTCGCCATGTATCAGTCGCTGACGGGCAACCAGATCGTGCCCGAAGAGCTGCTGTGGAAGGACACGCCGAAGGACCGCGTGGGCGACATCGACGACCTCGTCGAGGTGGTGGACTGGGACCTCAACGTCGATCCTCGGTTCGGTGAGAACCGCTTCATGCGGCCCCAGCCCGTGCGGAACGCGGAGGAGATGCGCGCCGAGGGCTACGAAGAGAACTGGATCTGCTACAAGTCGCGCGATTTCAGCGCCAAAGAGCTTACCGTGTTCCCGGGGCAGACGGTGACGATCAAGGACGCCGCGGCCTACGGCTTCATCCTGATGCAGGGCTACGGGACCATCAACGGGCTGCCGCTCGAGACGCCCGCCCTGATCCGCTTCGGCCAGCTCACCTGCGACGAGTACTTCGTCAGCGAGTCCGTGGCGAAGGAAGGGGTCACCATCGTCAACCTCACGAAGAGCGATCCCCTGGTGATGCTGAAGCACTTCGGACCCGATAATCCCGACCTGAAATTGTAGTGCCCCGCCTCCGCCGGCACGAGGCCCGCTCCCCGGCGCCGGACCGCGACGACGGTTCGGCGCCGGGGAGGGAGAGGGGCCGGCCCGCAACACCCCCTCGACACCGGAAAGCGATCCGCACCTTGAACACCACCGAAGCCACCGGCGAGAACGCCGACGTCCCCGAAACCCGAGCCGCTGCGAGCCCCAGTGTCCGCGGAATAGACCTCACCACGGGCAGCGTGGTACGGCACCTCGTCCGATTCTCCATCCCCATGCTCCTGGGCAGCACCGTCCACACGGCGTACAGCATCGTCAACGCCCTGTGGGTGGGAAACGGCCTCGGGGCGGACGCCATGGCGGCCCTCACGGTGAGCTTTCCCATCTTCTTCATGCTCATGGCCGTGGCGGGCGGCCTGACCCTGGCGGCGAACATCCTGGTGTCCCAGACCTACGGCGCCAAGGACTGGGACGGGCTGCGGCGGGTGGTCCAGAATTCCATGGTGCTCACGGGCGCCGTCGGCGTGATCTGCCTCGCCGTCGGCCTGGCCACCGCCGAGCCGGTGCTGCGGGGCATGCAGACGCCGCCGGAAATCCTGGGCATGGCGGTCAGCTACTTCCGCGTGTTCCTGTGGACCACGCCCTTCATGTTCGGCGTGCACTACCTGTCGTCGATCATGCGGGGCGTGGGGGATTCGAAGACGCCGCTCTACTTTCAGGTGGTGTCGCTGGGGTTGACGGCGGCCCTCGACCCGGTGTTGATGTTCGGGCTGCTGGGCCTGCCCCGGCTGGGGCTCAACGGCACCGCCGTGGCCACCATCGTGGCCCAGGCCGGAGCCTTTCTGGGCATCGCCTACTACATTCACCGGCTGAAACACGTGGTGGCGCCGGACTGGGCGCGCCTGCGGATGCACGTACCGACCACGTTGCTCACGTTGAAGATCGGCGTGCCGTCCATGATTCAGCAGGCCCTGGTGTCGCTGGGCATGCTGGCGGTGCTGGGCATCGTAAACCGGTTCGGCGCCCACAGCACGGCGGCCATCGGGATTGCCATGCGCATCGACCAACTGGCGTTCATGCCGGCCATGACCCTCGGCATGGCCGTGTCGACGCTGACGGGCCAGAACATCGGGGCGGGGCTCTTCGACCGGGTCCGGTCGGTGTTCCGCTGGGGCGTCGCGGTAAGCTGCGGCCTCACCCTGATCGGTTCGGTGCTGGCCGTGGCGGCGGCTCCGCGGCTCATCGGATTTTTCACCGACGAAGCCGATGTCATCGCGATCGGCGCCCGCTACCTGCGCATCGTCGGACCGGGCTACCTGCTGTTCGCGGTGATGTTCGCCGCCAACGGCGTCATCAACGGCGCGGGCCACACGGGCGCCACCACGGTGTTCACCTTCATCAGTTTCTGGGCCGTGCGGGTGCCCCTGGCCGCGTACCTGTCGAACCGCATGGGCACCGTGGACGGCGTGTGGTACGCCATCCTGGCCAGCCTCGCCGCCGGCACCGTCGCCGGCCTCGCCTACTACCACTCCGGCCGGTGGAAGCGCCGCATCGCGGCCCCCGGCCTTCGCCGCGGGTCGTAGCGCATTCGAGACGGTCCGGCTACGGCTCGGTCGATTCCGACGTGGATTCGATGGCCCGCCGCAACTGGATGGTGGCGACGGCCCGGTGGGCGGCGTCCTCGAGGGCGGGGTCGTCGCTGGACTCGAACCGGCGCAGCACCGTCACCGACGATTCGTCGCCCACTTCGCCCAGGGCCTCGGCGATGCGGACACGGGCCTCCATGTCGAGGGACGTGTCGGCCAGGGCTTCGTTCAGCAGGGCCGTGTCTTCGGGCAGGGGGAAATTGCAGACGAAATCGAGGATCCGCAGTTTCTCGAGGGGCCGCGTGCCTTCCTCGCGGTAGAGGTCGGTCATGCGCGCCCGGGCGTCGGCGTCGCCGTTGAGGGACAGCCCCGCCAGGGCCGCCAGCCGGATCCGCGAATCGGGATCGTCCGCCAGGGGGGCCAGGGCGGCCGCCACATCCGGATGCCGGATGTCGCTGAGCAGCTCGCCCGCGCAGGCCCGGGTCGTGGCGTCGTGCTCCGGTCCCAGCAGGGCGATGAGCCGTCCGAGATGCTCCTGCGCCACGTATCCGCGAAGGCTGATGATGGCGAGCACCTTGTGCCGCGGATCGGCCTGGGGATCTTCGAGGGTCTGGAGGATGGGATCGAGGGCGTGGGGGCCGACCTCGGCCATTCGGGCCGCGATCTCCGGTCCCCGGGTGTCCTGGGGATCGTCCGTGCTTTGGCACAGCGCGGTCCACTCACCGGCCAGGTCCTCGGCGGTGGGTCCCGGCGGCGCATCGGCGCTCGGCGTGCACGCCGCCGCACAGACCGCTGCCAAAGGAACCCATAGCCACGCTCGCATGCTCATCATTTCCCCCTCCTTGCACAACGCGAAAGGGGAGAAGCCTACCACATGACGGCGGGAAAGGGAACTGTAGCCGTGGCTTGGCCGTCCCCGCCAGGGCTTTCTCTTGGGCGAGGAAGTCCAAGCCACAAAAAAACGGCGCCCTTGCCGGCATCACGAGCGGCAAGGGCGCCGGAGTCGGGTTGGAAACCTTAGCCCAGGGCGCGCTTGAGCAGGGGCACCACGTCGCTGATGACGCGCGCCACGGGAATGCCCCGGGCCTCCATCTTCTCGATCTTGGTGGCGGCGGTCTCGTCTTCGCCGCCCACGATGGCGCCGGCGTGGCCCATGCGCCGGCCCGGCGGGGCCGTGAGCCCGGCCATGAAGCCCACCACGGGCTTCTTCATGTGCTTTGCGAAGTAGTCCGCGGCGTGGACCTCGTCGAGGCCGCCGATCTCGCCCACGATCACCACGGCGTCGGTGTCGGGGTCGTCTTCAAACAGCGGCAACAGGTCGACGAACTTGCTCCCGATGATGGGGTCGCCGCCGATGCCGATGCAGGTGCTCTGGCCCAGGCCCGCGTCGGTCAGTTGCTTGACGATCTCGTAGGTGAGGGTGCCGCTGCGGGATATGACGCCGATGCGGCCCGGCGTGTGGATGGACCCCGGCATGATGCCCACCTTCGACAGGCCCGGGCT
>CAYVOE010000503.1:0-3833 GCA_964452795.1 uncultured Nitrospiraceae bacterium | reverse complement strand
CGGCTCGGGTGCCGGCTCGGGTTCCGGGGCCGGCGACACCACCACGGGGGCCGTCCACGTGTAGTGGGCCGTGGGGACCGTGCCCGTGTGGAGGGCGTCCTGGTGCAGGGCGATGACCGACGACGATTCTCCCGCCACGAGCCGCACCCGCAGGGGCGTGTTCTTCTCGAGGCGTATCGACGAACCCGTAAGGCGCACCAGGACCGTGTCGCGGTTCGTCACCGCGTTGGGTTGAAACGAGATGCTCGCCATATGGCCGTTCTCCCGGATGAGCACGTCTGTCGCGGTTGTCGATCAAGGTTCCCCGGCCGTCGGATCCCCCAGCGTGGCGGCCACCTCGCGCACCAGGGCCGCCGCCGATCCCGCGTCGCGGATGGTGCGCGAGCCCTGCTGAAGGCGAACCATCCCCGAGATCAGCGCCCGTTGCGTGTTCTGCGCCTCCCGTCGGGCCAGGGACCGCTGGCGCCGCAGTTCGAAGAGGTTGGGCGTCGCGGAAGGCGTTTCGCCCTCGCCTGCGGTCGGCAGGCCGAAGAGGTCCGCCGACAGGCCGAAGGCCCGGCGATACATGAGGGCGTTGGCGCGGATGAAGTCGGACGGATCGAAGGTGGCCTTCTTGAGCACCGGCGTGGCGAGGTTCTCGAGGTAAATGACGACGTTGTGGTTGCCGGTGCCGGCCGTCGAAACGGCCTCGGCGAAGCCCTTGCGCCAGTACCGTTCGTTCCGCGGGTCCATCACGACGTCCAGCGGCGCCTGGGCCAGCACCTGCTGGAGGGCTTCATTCACGATGGGGCCGAAGTTGGGTTGGTTCAGGAAGGCATTGTAGATCACGGACGCCGCCTCGTTGGCCCGCGCCTTGGGCGCGGCCAATACCGCCACGGCCTGGGATTCCTGGAGGGCGAAACGCCGCGCCAGCTCATCAACCTGAGCTTCCTCGATCAATTCGGCTCGCGTCAACGGCACCCCGGCGCGCAACATGGCGTCGGCGAGCCGTTCCGTGGCCTCGCGGGCGATTTCCAGTTGCCGGGTGCGGTTGGGCGCCGTGGCGGCGGCCCGCATGTCGGCGTGGAACGCGGGGCTCAGCTCCGCCGTGTCGACCATGACCCCGGCGTTGAGGGCGGCCTGATCCATCTCCGCGAAGATCTGGGTGGTGAGAAAATCCACCAGGGCCGCCGAGACGGGGGCGTCGGAGAAGGTTCGCAGGTGCGCGGCGAGGTTCGTCAGGGCGGCGCTGGCCGTCGATGCCGTGGCGGCGGGATCCGCCACCACGGAGCGGAATCGGTCCCACGCGTCCAGGGCCATCCGCGCAAGCCCCGCCTGGGCGGAGACCTCGTTGGCCAGCGCGTCGAACCCGCCCGAACCGCGCAACACGCGGGCCGTCTCTTCGACCGCCGGCAGACTGGCCTGAAAGCGGCTCATCTCCGGGGCGAGCTGGGCCTCGAGCGCCCGCGCCTCGTCCAGCGAGATCGTCGACTTGCGCAGGGCCCGCTGGAGGGCCGCCGGTTTGTCCAGGTAGAAGGGGCCGCCCGCTTCCCGGTCGCTGAACATGTCCACCTGGATCGAGAGCTTGGACCGGGTGAGGTTCTGGGCCAGCAGGCCCCCTCCCAGCAGACCCACCGCCGCCACCGCCGCCGCGTCTTCCGGGTCCGCCGCCCCCGCGGTCGAAGGCCACACCAACGCGCAAGCCAGCACAACCGATACTACCCTCATGACGGTCCCTTCCTTTCTACGGCTGCAGGGCTCCTTGCGCAAGACGGTCGAAAAGCAGGAGCGACCCCTCCGGGGAGGAGGCTCCTGGGAACTGGGGAAGGCCCACGGGCGAGCCCGCCGCGGTGGCCAGAACGGCCGCGGCCTCCCGCAGCAGGGCCTGGACCTGGGGCGTGTCGACGGCCTCGCCCGACTCGAGGCGCTGCGCGATCTCCTCGAGCCGGCTTCGAGCGATGGCCTTGCGCGCCCGGAGGTCCACGTTCTCCGCCTCGACCTCCTCCACTTCCGCGTACAGGTCCCCCGCCACCGCCGCGCCCAGCAGCCGCGCCATCTGGTCCCCCGTCTCCTTCGAATTGGCGAAGTCTTCCACCTGCCGCGCCAGGGCCTGGGCGTCGGCCCCGTACATCACCGCAAACAGCGAGGGCTGCTCGACGGCAATGGGGCCCGACTCCGTCGTCACGAGGCGGAAGTAGCCCGGCGACGCCGCGTCGGTTGCCCCGTCCGTGGTGGGTTCTCCGAAAAGGGCGCGCAACCCGTCCGCATCATAGAACCCGGCGTTGTACGTCGAATTGATGTTCACCGAGCGCGCCTTGATGGTGATGCGGTAGAACTTGAGGACCGGACGACCGTCGTCCACGTCGGCGGCGGCGTAGTAGTGGCGTTCGCGGGTCGACGTAACGCAAGCGCACAGGGAGAGGGCCGCGACACCCAGAATCGCGAGGGAAAAGGCTCGAAAGGGGAGACGAATCGAAGAGGTCCGCGAACGGTTCAAGAGTGCCGATGCATTCACAGCCCCTACCCCTATTGGTTGATGCCGTGAAACCGTGGACACAGGAATGAGAACCGGAAAGGAAATGAAAAACAGGATACACGGTGCAGTATTAATACTACAGACCACGAGCCGCGGAGTCAAGTGATCTTTTCGTCGCCCGACACCGCCCTTCGCGGCGCCCGCTTGACAACGGGGGGCCGATTGCGGTTTCTTGTGGGGCTCGTGTCAGAAGGAGAAACGACCCGAAGGATGGCGGGCCCCAGAGCCCCCGAGGAGAGGCAACATGAGCGCAGGGCTGTTGGCGGGCAAGCGGGGTGTGGTCATGGGCGTGGCCAACGAAAGGTCCATCGCGTGGGCCTGCGCGAAGGAGTGCGCGGCCCAGGGCGCCTCACTCCTTTTCAGCTATCCGGGCGAAGCCCTCGAGAAACGGGTGCGCAAGGTGCTCGAAGAGATGCCCGGAGCCGAGATGCTGCTGTGCGACGTCCGCGACGACGACCACATCCGCAGCTTCTTCGCCCAGGTGGGCGAGATGTGGGGCAGTCTCGACTTTATCATTCACTCCGTGGCCTATGCGGAGCGCGAGGACCTCACGGGCGCTTTCGTCGATACCCCCCGCAGCAATTTCCACACCGCCCTCGACGTATCGGCCTATTCCCTGGTGGCGGTGGCCCGGGAAGCCCGGCCCCTCATGCAGACCGGCGGCAGCATCGTCGCCATGACCTACTACGGCGGCGAGAAGGTCGTCCCCCGGTACAACGTCATGGGCGTGGCCAAGGCCGCCCTCGACATGTCCATGCGCTACCTGGCCGCCGATCTCGGACCCCAGGGGATCCGCGTCAATTGCATCAGCCCTGGGCCCATTCGCACGCTGTCGGCCAGCGCCATCTCCGGATTCCGCACCATGCTCGACATCGCCGAGAAAAACACGCCCCTGCGCCGCAACGCCACCGCCGAAGACGTGGCCCGGCTCACGGCCTTCGTCCTGTCCGACGGCGCCGCGGCCATCACCGGCGAGATCATCCACGTCGACTGCGGGTACCACGTCCTCGGCATGTTCGCCCAGGAAGACCTCGGCTCCTAGGGCGCCAATCCCGGTCGCACACACCCCGGCGTCCCGCCGTACTTCCGGCGCCATCCCTCCGTACCCGTCGCAGGGCTACGAGGACTGCGCTGGACAGGGATGTGAGAATGCCCCGACCCGTCGCAAGACGGGGAAGACTGCGCGTAGAGGGCTCGTGTGAGATAGCCCCAGGCGTAAGCCTACGAGGACTGCGCTCAACCCGTTCCTGCGCATTGACACATCCCGTCATTGCGAGCCCCCAAGCCGCTTGCGCGGCCGCCATGATGAATGAAAACG